>JACRKW010000096.1 GCA_016215215.1 Acidobacteriota bacterium | reverse complement strand
GATGAACGCCAAGCCGAGAATCAGCAGGATGCGGATGGGGCCGGCGGCGCCGGGGTTGCGGGCGATGCCTTCCACCGAGGCGGAGATCGCCTTGCCCTGCGCCAGGCCGCAGAGGCCGGAGGCGATGGCCATGGCGAAGGCGCCCGGCAGCACGAACGAGGAACCGCTGCTAGCCGAGGTCTGCGCGAAGGTGGGAACGGCGATCAGGAAGAGCGCCATCAGGATAAAGGTGTTGCGAATGGTCATTGCTGTTTGCTCCTTGCCAACATTGGCCCTCAGGAGGTGGTTGCGCACCGTGCGTTGGGACGCCGGGGCCTCACACTGGGGCCGCTCAAACTCTAGTGATCCTCGTGAGCGACCGCTTCGCCCACGTAAACCATGTTCAACATGGTGAAGATGAATGCCTGCACAAACGAAACGAAGACGTGCAGCCCCATAAAAACTACCGGGGCCACAAACGGCAGCAGCGCCATGAATCCCAGCGTCACCTGTTCGCCCGCCAGCATGTTGGCGAAAAGACGGATGGTGAGCGAGACCGGACGGATGCAGTGGCTGATGATCTCCAGCGGGAACATGAACCAGGCCAGCCACCACATCGGACCGGCGAAGTGTTTCAGGTGGCCGAGCACTCCCTGTTCCTTGACGCCTTGCCCGTTGTAGTAGAAGAACGTGGCGATCGCCAGGCCGGCGGGCACGAAGTAATACATTGTCGGCGACTCGAAGGTGGGGACTATGCCCAGCAGGTTCGAGGTCAAGACAAAGATGAAGACCATGGTGAACCACGCCAGTCGCGGCTTGTAGCCGTGGCCGACGATGTCATGGGCCTGCGTGGCGATGAAGGAGTAGATGTTTTCAAAGACAAGCTGCAGCTTGCCAGGGCGGTCCACCGACAGCGACGCCCGCACGGCAAGGGAGACGGCCATGAGCAGCGCGATGACCAGCAGCTCCATGGCGATGTAGTTCGACCACGGCTTGGAGGGGTCTTCCGTATGAAAGCCAACCAGGTTGAACACAGCGTTGGCCGGCGCGGCGAGATATTTGTTCAGCAGCGCGGTGAACCAGAGTTCATGATGCATAGGTAAGTTCGATCAGGACTTCGAGCGTGGCGGCCGTCACCGCAATCGTCAAACCCGTGACAAGAGCGGGGCCGTGAGACCCGTAACTTCTTACAATAGCATAGGCTGCGCCGCCCAGCAGCAGCATGCGGAAGGCATGCAGAAGCACCGACGGGCCTCTCACCTTTTGCCCTTCCGACGCCCTCCCGATGTCGCTCACCAGCCGGTGCAACAGCCAAAAGCTGAGCCCCGAAATCGCCGCGCCGCCCAAAAAGCTCACGAGCGCCCCTTGGCCCCCGAATAGGTACCACAGGAGGCTGCCCGCCAGCGTCAGACCGCCCATCAGCTGGAGGATGCGCCGGATGATCCTTGTGTAGTCGAGCCCTGTCACTTTTTCTTGTCCAGCCCCTCAATTCGCATGGCCTGCCGGCACGTCTCGTACATTCCCGCGCCGCAGCCGATGATCAGCCCGGCCAGCGCCATCCAGCCCGTGCCGTAGCGCGCGTCCAGCCAGACGCCGGCCTGATAGCAGACCCACCCGCTGATGGGCGTCACGAACGCCAAGCCGGCGTAGGCGCCTGCCTTGGCGTAGGAACTCATTCCGCCGCCGTTGTTGTCTTCTCCCACACGGCCAGTATTACACTCCAGATATGCCCGGCGGCATTCGCCCAGAAACGGGCCATCACACACGAGGACGTCTGGCTGATGAAACGCACCGGGGAGGCTCAAGTGAGTCCCGACGGCAAGTGGATTGTCTTTTCCCTGGCCGAGCCGGATTATGACCCGGCCAAGCAGTCCACCGATCTGTGGCTTTTCGCGGCCGACGGCAAGTCGGCTCCGCGGCGGTTGACCTTCACCAAGGCCGCCGAAAGCGGCGCAGCCTGGTCGCCCGATGGTTCGCACATCGCATTTTCCACCAAGCGCGAGGGCGACGACGCCGCGCAGATCTACATCCTGCCGTTGCGGGGCGGGGAAGCCGAGCGCGTCACCACGGAGGCAGGCGGAGCTTCCAACCCGCAGTGGCGGCCCGACGGACGGGCGCTGCTGTTTGAGAGCGACTTCGATCCTATCGCGGCCGAACGCAAGGCCCGCAAGTGGAACGCCCGCGTCTACGACACCTTCCCTATCCGCTATTGGAATGCCTGGCTGGACGAGAAGAAGCCGCACATCTTCGTGCAAGAGCCCTCCGCGGGTGCGAAGCCCGTCGACTTATTGAAGGACTCCCGGCTCGCCGCTTCACCAGGTTTTGCCGGACTCTTCAATCCAACCGGCGGCGGCCAGTCACTGCAAGCCGTCTGGTCGCCTGACGGCACGCAGGTTGTCTTCACCGCCTATGTCAACCGCGACCAGACCATGTACGCGGAGACCGAGTCCCACCTATTTGCGGTCGCCGCGGCCGGCGGCGAGCCGAAGCAGCTTTCCGTGCGCGGACAGAGCTTCTCCGATCCCAAGTTCTCCCCGCGCGGCGATGCGCTCTTCGCCACGCATCAGCAGAACCCGGTGAAGGGTGGACGGCTGTACTCGCTCACGCGCCTGGTTCGCTTCGCCTGGCCCAATCCCGGACAGCATGTGTTCCTGACTCCGAAGTGGGATCGCTCCGCCGGGGCTTACTCCATCGCTCGCGACGGCGCCACGGTTTACATCGACGCCGAGGATGACGGCTTCGACAAGCTCTTCTCGGTCGCCGCCAGCGGGGGCGAGCCGAAGCCGCTGTTCGACGTGAAGGCGGGCGGCTACAGCGGCGTCAAGCCCGTGGACGGAGGACTGATCGCCAAGTACGGCACCTCCGCGCAGCCTGCCGAGATTGTCCGCCTGGACCCGGACAAAGCCACTCACTCCTGGCTCACGAATTTCAACGCCGAACGGCTGAAGCAGCTCGACACGCCCGAGCCCGTTCACTTCTGGTTTACCGCCAAGTCAGGGAAGAAGATCCACAACCTGATGGTCTTGCCCGCCGGCTTCGACGAGAAGAAGAAGTACCCGCTTGTCATCTTCCCGCACGGCGGCCCTGCCTCGATGTCCAAGGACGCATTCTCTACCCGCTGGAACAATCACTACCTGGCATCCCCCGGCTACGTGATCCTGGAGACCAACTACACCGGCTCCACCGGCTTCGGGGAGAAGTTCGCCGACGACATCGAGCGCGACGTCCTACGCGGTCCGGCAAGAGAGATTCTCGAGGCCATCGACGAGGCCGCCCGCCGCTATCCCTACATCGACAAGACCCGCCAGGCAGCGGCCGGCGCCAGCTACGGCGGCTACCTGATGAATTGGCTGAACGGCCACACCAACCAGTTCAAATGCCTGATCAACCACGCCGGAGCGATGAACAACGAATCGCAATATGGCGCCAACGACGGCGGCCTGAGCCGCGAACTCCGCATGGGCGGGCCCATCTGGGAGAAGGGCGGGCAATGGAACGACCAGAGTCCCATCCGCTACTCGGCCAGCTTCAAGACACCCATGCTCATCACCCAAGGCGAGCTCGACTATCGCGTCCCGATCAATGAGAGCATGACCACCTTCAAGCTCCTCCAGCGGCTCCAGGTCCCGACGCGCCTGGTGACCTTCCCCGACGAAGGTCATTGGATCCTCAAGGGTGAAAACAGCCGGCTGCACATGCAAGAGATCCTGGGGTGGCTGAAGAAGTGGCTGTAACCAATACTCTGGCCCGCAGGTTCAAGCAGCGCATCGTGCGCCGCCACATGGTCCGCTTTCACATGGCGCTGATCCTGGCGGCCACGACGGCCTCCGGCCTGCTTTCGAGCAAGCTGCTGCTGGAAGCCGGCATCCTGAGCGTTCGCATGAGGTACCCGCTGGCCGTCATGGCCGCCAGCGTGATCTTCCTGGGCTTGACGCGGTTGTGGGTCGGCTATGTCCTCATTGGACGGCCGTCGAAAGGCCGCTCCTGGTTCAACTGGGGCGCCGATTCTCTAGACGTCCCAGCTTGGGGCGGTGGCGGCGGCGGGCAGGCATCGGGAGTGTCCTTTGGAGGCGGGGACTCAGGCGGAGGAGGCGCCTCCAGTTCGTGGGAGGGAGGCGCTACCGCGGAACTGGCGCCCTCCACTGGCGGCGGTGGCGGCGGCGGTGGGAACTGGTTTCCGAGCCTCAACCTCGACATCGACCTCGACGACGGGATCTGGATTCTGGTTCTGCTGGCGGCGCTGGTGGCGGCCATTCTCGGCGCGGGCGCCTATCTGGTGTATGCCGCGCCGGAGATCCTGCCCGACGCCGCGCTCAGCGCGTTGATGGCCTCCAGCCTGAGCCGCGCCGCCAAACGCGCCCAGACCCAGGGCTGGGCCACCAGCGTTCTGCGTGCCACGTGGATCCCGATGGCGGTGATCCTGCTTCTGGCCGCGGGCCTGGGCTTCGCCGTGCACCACTCCTGCCCCGCGGCAGCCAAACTCGCCGACGTCCTGGCATGTCCGGACATGGTCCAGGGGGCGAACTGACGTGCCCGCAATAGTCTGTTTGCTGCGCGGCGTCAATATGGGCGGGAATAACCGGATGAAGATGGAGCCGCTGCGCGATCTGTTCGAATCACTCCGCCTGCGCAACCCGCGCACCTACATTCAAAGCGGGAACATCGTATTCCGGTCCAACGCGAAGGACCTCGACAAGCTCGCCTCGCGCATCCAGGAGGCCATCGGACTCGGCTTCGGCTTCCAGCCCGACGTCGTGCTTCGCACCGCGTCTGACCTGCAAACCGTTGTGGCGCGGAATCCGTTTGCCGGTCGCACCGACGTTGCTCGGGACAGGCTGGTGGTGCTCTTCTTACCCTCCGATCCAAGCCAGGAGGTTCGGGAGCGAGTTCACGCCCTCAACCCGGGTCCCGAGGAGATTCACTTCGACGGCCGCGAGATCTACATCCACTTTCCAAACGGCGTTTCGCAGTCAAAGCTCTCGCTGTCCGCCGTGGAGCGGGCGCTGAAGTCCACCTGGACCGGGCGCAATTGGAACACGGTCCTGAAGCTGCTGGAGATGGCGCAGGCTACGGCGTAACCGGCAGCTTGTGCTTCTCGAGAAACGCGCGGATCGCTTCGAAGGCCTTCAGCCGCTGCTCGCTAGTGAATCCGCCGTGCTTGCCGCCGGGAACAGTGTGCAACTGGTTCGAAACGCCGGCTTTCGCGAGCGCTTCGTGCAAGCGGAGCGCGTGCGTGTAGGGCACCGTGGGATCGGCGTCCCCGTGGATTGTCAGAATCGGGGGCAAGGTGCTGGTCACATACGAAAGCGGCGACACGCGGCGCGCGATCTCTTCGCGGTTCGGCATGCTACTCAGCCACGTGACGGCGTATGCCTTACGGTTGGGGCCGTCCAGCAGGTCCACCACGTCCGTAATGCCGTACCAGTTCACAATGGCGGCTACCTTGGGCAGCGGCGCGCCCGGACACTGCCGGTCCAGCCCCGCCGCCTCGGTGATCATTCCCGTGGTGAGCGACAGATGCCCGCCGGCCGAGCCGCCGGTGGTGACGATGCGCGAGGTGTCGAAGCCGTAGGTCTTCGCGTTGGCCGCCACCCAACGCAGCGCACAGAGGCAGTCTTCAACGGCTGCGGGAGCCAGTGAGACGCGCGCCAGCCGGTACTCCACGTTCACCACGTTCCAGCCCATCTCCATCCACGGCAGCAGGGTCAGAATCGCCGACTCTTTCGTGCCTCCCACCCAGCCGCCGCCGTGAATGTTCACCAGCGTCGGGTGGGGCGTGGAGGAGTCCGTTCGCCAGTAGACGTCGAGCTTGGCTTCGTAGTTGTTCGCCGTCAGGTAGGTGACGTTGGCGGTCACACGGTAGGCGTTGGATGAAGTGACCGCCCAGGAGGCGGCTGGCGAAAGTTGGCCGAAAACAGCGCACGAGCTGAGCAGCGCGAGCGCCAGGGGGAATGTGAGTCGCCGGATCATATCCCGCGACTATACCTCAAAAAAAGGAGCGGAGAGAATCAGCGCCGAAGGGCGCCGGAACTATCCGCTCTCTAGTGGTTCGCACCGGTCGCACGCTCACCTGACTGTGGGGGATCAGAACAGCTCAGAAAGCCTGCTCACGCGAACTTCCGGGCTCTGAGCGTGCGCCAGTACGGACTGGGTCCGGAGGAGGAATACCCAGCCTTCTACCCCTCAGATGCAGGAACAAGCCAAGCAGTGACGCGGTTCTGCATTGACTTGCCTCACCTTCCTCGTGAAAGTCACATTCTAAAGGGCTTGCGAGCGAAAAAAGTTGGTGCGAGGAAGTTCGTTAGAAGCCGAGTTCCTTCACTAATCTGTCCGCTTTGTAAACCTTCCGCAACGCCTCAAGAATCGCTTCGCTCGACACATGCACACTCCTGGAGCGCTTGTCGCTGTAAACGAATCGGTTTGGCAGGCTCTCGAGGTTTCCATCAAACAGTATGCCCACCACTTCACCGCGGGTGTTCAGCGTGGCGCTGCCGGAGTTGCCGCCGTGCGTGTCGGCGGTTGTGACGAAATTGAAGTGCGTGGTGGGCGTCAAAGCGCTCTTGGCCTTCAGCCAGGACGCTGGCAGGGCAAACGGCTCTTTGCCGGTCACTTTGGGGTACAGCCCACCGATCTCGGTGGCGAATGGCACCGGGCGCCCGGATTCGTCCTGGTACCCGCGAACCGCGCCGTAGGCGAGCCGCAGGGTGAAAGTCGCGTCGGGATACTCGTCGCCGCCGAAGACCGCGAAGCGCGCCTGAGCGATGGACCCCGCCGCGCGCGTCACCACACCTTCCACCTGGTCCTCGTACTTCTTCCGCACTTCGCGCGCGTGCTTGTCCAGAAGCAGAGCCAGCCGGATCATGCCGTCCTTCGACGCCTTCACCGCCTCCGGGTCATGCGCCAATCGCTTCCTCTCGCTGACATCGGCCAGCTTGCTGGTCTCTACGTAGCGTTTGGCCGCCTCGTCGGGCCTCATTCCGTCCAGCATCGCCGCCACGGCCGGATGGCTGAAACCCAGTTCACGGCCAGCGAAGTTGAAGTAGTCCTCCAAAACCGCAATCTCCATCGAGTTGTGGATGGGCGCCGTCGAGTACATCGACTGCTCCAGTGAAGGCAAGGCCGCCTCGGCGTACTCCCTCAGCCTGTCCTGATTGGGTTTGCGTGTCTCCTCTGCGTATCGCACTACATCCCGGGCAACCTGGAAGAGTTCCGAGCCCCTTGTGGCCCCGCTTTCCAGCAGGAAGTACTGAGCGTAGAAGTTCTCGTACGAACCGTAGGCCGTAGCCAGTTCGTCCCACAATTTGCCGAATTTCTCCGCCTTGGCTGGATCCTGCCGGATCGCGTCTCGCAGCTTTCGCTCCTCCTGCCGCTTCTGCTCCATCAGCTCCTTGTCCCGCAAGCCTCGCAGGAAACCGCTGTAGGCCTTGTAGCTGTTTTGTGCGCCGAACAGGTTTTCCTGCGCGATGCGGCGTTGCTCCTCTCCCAGTCCCATGTACTTTTGCAGGCTCTCAATCTGCGCGCTCAGCCTCCGGTACACAAGAGGGTAGGTTCGTCTGCCGGCGAACTCGAGTTGAGTCACCGTCATCAGCCGGCCCGTGGAGCCTGGGTTGCCCGGCACAAATGTCAGGTCGCCTTCTTTCACGCCTTGCTTGGCCCACTTGAAGTAATGTTCGACCCGCGCCGGTTTGCCGCCTTCGTAGGCGCGGAAAAACGTGATGTCCAAGTTGTAGCGCGGATACGTAAAGTTCTCCGGGTCGCCTCCGAAGAAGGCAATCTCGAACTCCGGCGCCATCACCAGCCGGATGTCGGTGTACTTCTTGTACTGGTAGAGGTGATACTGGCTCCCCGCATACAGAGACACCACATCACAGCGGTTGCCGGTCGCCTGGGCGCAGTCCTTCTCAATGGCCGACATGGAGGCCTTCTTCATCTGGTTGGCCTCAGCCGCCGGCGTCTCGGCGCGAATGCCGCTCGTCACGCGCGAGGTGACATCCTCCGTTTTGAGGAGCACGTTCACCTCGAGGTCCGGGCAACGCTGCTCCTCCGCCATCGTTTTGGCGATGAAGCCGTTCTTCATGTAGTCAGCCTTGGTGGAACCGAGTTTCTGGATGCAGTCGGCGCCAACGTGATGATTGGTGAACAGCAGACCGTCTGCCGCGACGAAACTCCCCGTGCCCCCGTTGTTAAATCGCACCGCACTGGTTCGAAGGTGATCCAGGAAGTCGCCGGTCACCTGGAAACCGTATTTCTGCGCGACAGTCCGGGCTGGAAAGTTGCTGAACAACCACATCCCTTCGTCGGCCGCTAACAACCCGGCTCCCAGCACGGAAAACGCCGCCGCGACACTCAACTGATATCTCAATCTCATTTTTCACAATCCTTCTAAGTGCTTATTAATGTGTAGCTTGACTTCTTCTAAAGCTGTAGTACTGTTCACAACGCCGGTGGGCGTATGCGATACTGGAGTTTCACTGCTAGAAACACAATGACTCAGTTGGAAGAGGCGGTTTCCCGCTACCACAGATCGCTGGACCAGAACCCGGAACGCCTCGCGTCCTGGATGGGACAACTGCGCGAGCAGTTTGAAGCCCGCCACCTGATAGTGAATGGCCGGCCGGTGACGCCGGTGCTCCGTCCGCATTTCCTCAGCCGCCGCCAGTATAGCAGCTTGGTGAAGTCCTCAGAGGCGCTGAATTCAGCCATCGAACGCGTGCGCACGCTGGCGTTAGGCAGTCCCTTGCTGATGGCCAGGATGGAAATGCTCCCGGCCGAGAAGATGCTCGCCACCGTCGATCCCGGCTACTCCACTCCGGCCGTTGCTTCGCTGCTGGAGACGCAGGTGAACAACGGCAGCATCCATTGCGCCGCTGCTCAGGCCGACATGCCTCACGGTCTCGTCTTCGGTGAGATCCTGTCCGACATCTTCTACGATTCTCCGCCTGTGAAGGAGTTCAGGAAGAAGCACAAACTGGTGAAGGCCGCCAGCTCCAAGCCTCTGATCACCGCCATGCTCAAAGCTTGGAAGGAGTTCGGCGGGCGGAAGCAACCTACTGTCGCTATCCTCGAGTTCCGCCAACCGTTCGCCAGCTTCGACTCCCACGAGTACACCCTGCTGGCCGAACTGCTGCGGAAACACGGCCTGCAGGTGGAGGTCGTCTCCCCCGAGCAGTTGGATTACCGCAATGACGTCCTTCGGCGCGGCGATTTCGCCATCGACTTGGTTTACCGAGGCGTGCGAGCCCACGAGTTCCTGATGCGCTACGATCTCACCCACCCGCTCGTCCGAGCCTATCGTGAGCACAGGGTGTGTGTTGTCAACAGCTTCCGGACCGAACTGACGCGTAAGAAAGCCCTCCTCGCCCTGCTTACCGACGAGGTCATCTCCTCCAGTTTCCCGGCTGTGGAGCGGAATGCCATCCGCGACACCATCCCTTGGACCAGAGTGGTGGGCCAGGTAAAGACGACGCGCGAAGGCAAGACCGTCGACCTGCCGGACTACATCCGGAAGAACCGCGAGAAGCTCGTCCTGCGGCCCAATGAGGATTCCGGCGAACTCCATGCCACCGAAGGCTGGCGGGTTGACGACACAGCCTGGGATCGTGCCCTCCGCGTGGCCCTTCGGAACCCCTTTGTCGTTCAGGAGCGCGTCGACGCCCGCACCGTCTCCTTCCCAGTCGATCTCCAGGGGGACGTCGCCTATCGGGACCTGCTGGTCGACGTCACGCCCCACTCCTTCCTCGGCAAGATCCACGGCTGCTCCAGCCGAATCTCCGCTCCCCCCGGCACTTTCTCCACCATCGCCGGCCTCGCCCCCGCCTTCATTCTGGAAGGCAAGTAGCCTTCCACTGCCGCCTTGTAAGCTGTTGGTATAAGGTGTACTCTTGCAATAACGGGCCATGTCTCGCGTTGGCAGCACGCGTGCTAGCAGTGGGTACGGTGTAGTGTATCCCGAGACGCCCGCCATGGGAGTTGGTTCGCCGTGAAGGAGTTGAAGAGCCAGTTCGTGGCCGCCCTGCTGGTCGTTTTGACCGTCACGGCGATCATTTGTGCCGGCGTCAACTACCAGCAACAGGCTCTCTACCCCCTGCCCGATGACGGCGTTACATGGATGGACATCCAGGGACAGGCGCCCTCCGCCGCACCTGTTGTCTCAGCTGCTTACGTGCAGCCCAACGGTCCCGCCCATCTGGCCGGGATCCGGCCCGGTGACTTGCTTCTGCGTATTGCACCCCTGGAAAACGCCCAGGGCGTCGTGGTCAGGCAGGCAATCGATGTCGCCCAATTGCTCAGGCGAGCGGGCATCTGGGGCAAGGCGACCTACACGCTCGACCGCGGCGGCTCGGAGATCACGGCGAAAGTCATCATTGCCGACGCCAACCGCGACCGGGCGCTCTACTATCAGTACTTCGTCGGCGCAGCCTACCTCATCATCGGCCTCTTCATCTTCTTCAGGCGCACACAGGCGCCCAAGGCGCTGCACTTCTTCCTGCTCTGCCTGGCGAGTTTCATCGTCCACACCTTTCACTACACAGGCAAGCTGAACAGCTTCGATACCGCAATCTATCTGGCCAGCGTCGCAGCTGGGTTGCTCGCGCCCACCATCTTCCTGCATTTCTGCCTTACCTTCCCCGAGCCGCGCCGCCTTTGGGGGCCCTGGCAGCTGATCTCCACCTATCTGCCCGCGCTCTCCCTGATGGCGCTCCATCTCGGCGTGGCGATGGGCGTGGTGCGTACCGCGCTGCCCCTGATCGAAATCAACTGGCTGCTCGACCGCGCCTGGATTCTGCTCTACTGCGCCTCCTATCTTGCGGGCGGAGCGCTGCTGCACCTCAGCTCACGGCGCACCGACGATGCCATAGTCCGCCAGCAGCTGAAGTGGTTGCGCAACGGCGTCTTCGCGGGCATCGCGCCCTTCGCCTTGCTGTACGGCCTGCCGTTCGTCGCCGGCATCATCCCCACCCCCGCCATGCGCCTGTCGGTCTTGATGCTGGCGCTGATTCCACTTACCTGGGCGTACGCCATTCTGCGGTACCGGCTGATGGACGTCGACATCATCTTCCAACAGGGCTACGTCTACGTGCTGGCCACCCTGTCGGTCCTGGGGGTCGTCTCTATCCTGGTCTTCGCTCTCTCCCGGCGGGATGAGCTGAGCCCCACCGCGGTGGTCCTGCTGGTTCTGATCGCCGTTTTCATCTTCGAGCCGCTCCGCAATTGGATCCAGCAGCAACTGGACCGCTACGTTTTCTACAAGGACCGGTACGACCACCGCCGCACGCTGATCGTGTTCGCCCGGGAACTGAGCTCCGACATGGATCTGGACCGCACCTTGTCCAGCGTCGGCGAGCGCCTCCTGTCTACTCTTTCGGTCGGTCACGTCGCGTTCTTCCTCTGTAACGAAACCGGACCCGGCTTCTCGCTCCACACCGCGCTGGACCGAGACGGCGCGCGCCGACGCCTCAAGACCGAGAGCCTGGACCTCTCCTTCCTCACCGAGTCGCACGCCGAACCCTATCTCTTCTTCGAGCGCACGCGCCATGCCATGGACGTCGTCACCCGCGGCATGCGCCAAAGCGTCCGCGCCACCATCGCCGAGCTCGACCTCACTTATTACCTGCCTTGCGTCTTCCGTGGACGAACGCTGGCCTGGCTCGGAGTGAGCCGTTCCACCAAGGGAGACTTCCTCAGTTCCGACGACATCGACCTGCTGGCTTCGCTGGCGGGCTACATCGCCATGGCCGTGGAGAACGCCCGGCTCTACCGTTCGCTTGCCGCGAAGGTCGATCAATATGAGCGCCTGAAGGAGTTCAGCGAGAACATCGTCGAGTCCATCAACGTCGGCATCCTGGCCGCCGACCTGGACGATCGCGTGGAAAGCTGGAACTCCCAGGCCGAGCGTCTCACCGGCGTCCCCCGCCAGTTCGCCGTCGGACGGACGCTGGCCGAGCTCTTCCCGCCCGAACTCACCAACCACTTTGACGCCCTGCGCGCCAACAGCCAGGTCCACCAGTTGTACAAAGTTCCCTTCGTTCCGCTATCCCGCCAGAACTTGAACGGCGATTCGAACGGCGGCGCGCCGAAGGATCGTTCCGAGGTGATCCTCAACCTCGCCATCGCCCCGCTGGTGACCAAGGAGGGCGCGCGCATAGGCCGCCTGATCATCTTCGACGACGTCACCGAACGCGAGGATCTGGAGCGCCGTCTCGTCCAGGCCGACAAGCTCAGCTCCATCGGCCTGCTGGCGGCCGGTGTCGCGCACGAGGTCAATACGCCTCTGGCCGTGATTTCGACATACGCCCAGATGCTCGCCAAGCAGGTTCACGGGGACGAGCAGAAGTCTAAACTCCTGGACAAGATCGCCAAGCAGACCTTCCGCGCCAGCGAGATCGTCAACTCCTTGCTCAACTTCTCGCGGACATCCTCCACTGAGTTCGAATCGCTCGATATCAATCGAGTGATCCGCGAGACGGTCTCGCTGCTTGAGCATCAATTTGAGAAGAACGCCGTCAGTGTCGAGCTCGACCTCGACGACTCGGCGCCGGCGGTGCGGGGCAACTCAGGCAAGTTGCAACAGGTGTTTCTGAATCTCTTCCTCAATGCGCGGGACGCCATGTCTGAGTTGCCTCCCGGCGCTCCGCGCCGGCTGACGCTGAAATCCAGGACGGACTCCACCGGAGTCCGCGTCGAAGTAGGCGACTGCGGCCCCGGAATTCCGCGCGACCACCTCACACGGATCTTCGACCCCTTCTTCACCACCAAAGGCGCGAGAAAAGGCACTGGCCTCGGGCTTAGCGTGACATATGGCATCGTGGAGGAGCATGGTGGCATGATCGAGGTGGAGTCCAACCCTGGCGAGGGCGCGTTGTTCCGCCTCGAGTTTCCCGCCGCCGCCAGGAAGACCGTGAATGCCTGAGCTGCACCCAACGGCCGCCCCGCCTGACACCCGCGCCTCGCGCGGCCGCATCCTCGTTATCGACGACGAGGCAGACATCCGCGAGGGTCTGGAAACGCTTCTCCAGATCGAGGGATTCACCGTTCAGACGGCGGAAAACGCCGCCGACGGCCTCAAGAAGTTCGAGGAAGGCATTTATGATCTGGTCCTGCTCGACCTGATGATGCCGGACCGTTCCGGCCTGGAAGTGCTAGACGACATCCGGCAGAGGGATAGCGAGACCCCCGTCTTCCTCATCACCGCCTATGGCAGCGTGGAGGTGGCTGTCGAGGCGCTCAAGTCGGGCGCCAACGACTACTTCTCCAAACCCTGGGACAACGAGAAACTCCTAATCGAGATTGAGCGCCAGATGGCGCGAACCCGGCTGGAACGCGAGAACCGCGAGCTCCGCCGCGCCCTCAAGCAGCGTTACTCCTTCCCCAATATCGTCGGCAAGAGCGAGCGCATGTTGCGCGTGCTGGACCTGGTCTCCCAGGTCTCGCCGTCAAAGTCCAACATCCTCATCACCGGCGAAACCGGCACCGGCAAGGAACTGATCGCCAAAGCTATCCACGCTAACTCGCCGCGCGCCGACCAGCCATTCGTCGGCGTCAACTCCGGATCGCTGCCACCCGACCTGCTGGAATCCACCCTGTTTGGCCATGTGAAGGGCGCTTTCACCGGCGCGGTGGCCAACCGCAAGGGTTCGCTTGAGACCGCCGCCCGCGGCACCATCTTCTTCGACGAGATCGGCACGCTCACGGCGGACATGCAGGTGAAACTCCTGCGCGTTCTGCAGGAACGGGAATTCCTGCCCGTAGGCTCGACTGAGCCGGTTCGGGTGGATGTGCGCGTCCTGGCCGCCACCAACGCCGACCTGGCCCGCCAGGTGGAGGAAGGACGCTTCCGCCAGGATCTTTACTACCGTCTCAACGTCATCAACATTCCGCTGCCCCCCTTGCGCGACCGCAAAGAGGACATCCCGATTCTGGTCGAGCACTTCTTCCAGTTCTACTGCCGCGACAACGACAAGTTTCTTGGCCCCGGCGGCGCCAGCCTGCTGGCCTTCGAGCCCGAAGCCATGCACATCCTGATGGATTACAACTGGCCGGGCAACGTGCGTGAGCTGGAGAACGCCATAGAGCGCGCAGTCGTCCTGGCCACATCCTCCACCGTGCCGGTGAGTGTGTTGCCCGAGCAGATCCTCCACTCCACCGGCGTCCGCACACCGCGCGAGAGTGGCGAATCGCTGCCGGCCGACGCATCGCTCTTTGAAGTGGTGGCCGACTTCGAGGCCCGTAAGATCGTCGATGCCCTCGATGCAGTCGGGTACTCCCAGACTGACGCAGCAGCGCGCCTGAAGATCCCGCTCTCCACGCTCAACCAGAAGATCAAGCGCCTCGGTATCCCCGTCCGCAAGCGCGGCGGATGAGCTTGCCCGGCTCATCGCTAAAGCTTTCCTCAGCCCGCGCCGATCACCCCATATGGCCCTGTGTTGCCGAGGGCTCAAGAACCTATGTCGAATCCGATGGAAGAACTCCCTCGCCCCGCCAAGCCGGCGCCGCGCCGCGCCAAGGCCGGTCGGCTCATAGGCTGGTTGGCGCTCGCATTGCTTGCTGCCCTCTATGTTGCGGCTCTGGCCTCGGCTTATCCCTTCGATTCAGATCCACCGTTGAGCCGATCCGAACTGGAGCAAACGGTTGCCTACTACCAGAAGGCTTACTCTTCTCCCGACGCGAATCCCGATTCCGCCGCGGAGGATGTGTACGTCCGTGTAGCTGCCCAGGCGGCCCGCCTCCACCAAATCCCGGAGCGCGTTCAGGCTTTTGTGAGCGACTATCGCCTCGGCGACGCCAAGGTCCTCGAAATCGGGGCCGGCCGCGGCTACCTGCAGGATCATGTCGCCGACTACACCGGGCTCGACATCTCTTCCACGGCACACCGCTTTTTCCACAAACCTTACGTTCGCGGCTCAGCCACCGCCATGCCGTTCGCCGACTCCAGCTTCGACGCCGCCTGGAGTATCTGGGTTTTCGAACACATCCCGAATCCGGAGCAGGCGCTGCGCGAGACGCGCCGAGTGCTCAAGAACGATGCTCTGCTCTACTTCCTGCCGGCCTGGGACTGTCCGCCCTGGGCAGCCGAAGGGCTCCCAGTTCGTCCGGCGAGCGAACTGACTCTCAGCCAGCGGCTGGTTCGCTCCACCATCGATTTCCGCACTACCATCCTGTATTGGCTGCTCACCAAGCCGCCCGTACGCGCCCTTCGATCCGTGGGCGACCGCTTGGCCGGCGGTCCCGCCACGCTGCACTACCGCCGTCTCCAGCCCAACTACGACAAGTACTGGATGCCCGACAGCGACGCTGTCAACTCGCTCGACCGCGACGAGGTCCGGCGCTGGTTTGTCTCTCGTGGCGACGAATGCCTCAACTGCGCCACGCAGACGCCATTCTGGCCGGACCAGGGCGAACCGCTGATCATACGCATCCACAAACGCCCATAAATGAAGAAGGCGGCGCTTTCGCACCGCCTCAGTTCCAAGGATGTTGTGAACTCGCCTATCGGCGCTTGCGGAGGGCCAACGCCCCAAAACCCAGCGTGAGCAATCCCCAGGTCCCGGGTTCAGGAACTGGAGCGAACGGTGTAACCGCCTCGAAGTTCAAGTCGTCCATCGTGGTCGGATTCTGGTCCAGGGACAGCAGGTTCACCCGGGCGATTTGGCCGATGCCCGACAGCGAGAGCGTTCCTGAAAAGTTCGATGTCGAGCCCAGCAAATTGCCGAAGATGTCGTAGGCTGAAAGTTGGAGCGTGCCATCCGTGTTCAGGATGGAAAAAGAAGTCGTGTAGGCCGGGTTCAGCGGATTAGACGGATCCACGAAAACGATGTCCAGGTTCGGTGTCGTGTCGCCGCATCCGGCAAAGTCCGCGCCAAAGCCAAACAGTGAGACCAGGCCATTGCCGGGGCCACACTGGCCTGCAATCGCGCCGCGCCCAGGAGAACTGATGTCCTGGAAGATGATCCCCAACGAGGAAAACTGGTTGGTCAATTCCTGGGTGACGCCCGGGGTCGGCACGTACGTGCCTTGGGGAACCTCGAATCCAATAGATACAGGCGCTGCGCTCAATGTGGCCACCCCGGCCATCAGCGCCATCAAAACCTTTAGCATCGATCCTCCTCCAACTGCTGCCACCAATTCACTACTTTATACAGTATGCGTCTGACGTGAAGCCATGTCAACCTTCTGATCTCCTATTCTTCGCCTCCAGCCCGGTGGTCAGTAGCGGCGACGCCTTGAGCACAGTCTGGACCTGGCGCATGGGCCTTGCGGTAAACTGGAGCGGTCATGTCCGAAACCCTCCTCACCGTCGTCGCGGAGATGTCCGCCCAGCCCGGTAAAGAAGAAGCCCTCCGCCAGGCTCTGATGGCCTGCATCGAACCCACGCGAGCGGAGGAGGGTTGCGTCCAGTATGACCTCCACGAGTCCACTGTGCAGCCGGGGCATTTCGTCTTTTATGAGAACTGGACCTCCGCTGAAGCACTTGCCCGCCACTTGGCCACCCCTCATCTCGCCCAGCTCAAGTGCCTGGTCCCGCAATTGGTTGAGGGAGAGCCAAGGATTCTCACCTTCCGCCGCATAGCCTAAGGCGTTTCCCCCATAGCGGCCCCTGCTCAGCCCGCCGATTGGAAGGGTGACATGAGGAGTCGCATGCGCAAACCAATTCTGTCCTGTCTCCCGCCAATTCTGCCCTGTTTCGTGCTGGTAGTGGCCGGGATGGCCGGCGGGATCCCCGCCAGCGCTCAATCGAACGTCGGAGTAAAGGTGTCTGCCACGTTGCCCAGTGCCGCGTTCTGGGTGGACGGGCAGATGTACAAAGGCGCCGCCCAGTTCCTCTGGCCGGCGGGAAGCAAGCACACGTTGGAGATTCGCAATCCGCAACAGGTAAACGAGAACCTCACCTCGCGTACCACGTTCACCACGTGGAGCAGTGGGTCCGGTACGATGATACGGCCCGGAGACCTGGTGCAATCGATCGTCGCCGACCCACTGGTCACCTCCTACACCGCGACATTCACGCAGCAGTTCCGCGTGGAGATGCTCATCAACTATGAGCCCATCATCCCCTGGAAGGCCTGCAACGAGCCGTGGCCGAGCGGCAACGTTCCCATGCCGGATCCCTATCCCAGCCGCTACGGCTTCATCGACTCTGTCGGTACCTGCGGCTGCGTGTCATTCAGCACTTACGCCTGGATGGATTCCGGCGCCCAATTGAGCCTCGCCGGCATCGCCTATCCGGGTTTCGCATTCAAAGGATGGCTGGTGTCCACGGCGCAATCTCTTCCATTCTTCGGGACATTGACCATCACCGGCCCCACAACGATCCGAGCGTTGTTCGACGACGCGCGCCGCGTCTTTGTCGAGACGGCTCCCGTGCGAGGACTCCAGGTCGTTGTCAACCGGTCGCTGGTCACCACCAAGAGCCAGGACGGCGAGTGTCTGCCTGCGCCCATCCAGACCCCCTACCCGGGTCCCACCGAGCCCGTGCCGCCGTATGACAGTGTGCCGCCCATTTTCCCTCCGGGATACCCCAAGTCCACCGCCTGCCGCTACACGCCGCTCTGCCAGGGCGAGTTTGATTTCCTGCCCGGTTCGGACAATCTGTTTGGCGCTCCAGCCTCGCAGAAGGACCGCATGGGCAACCTTTGGGTATTCGACGTCTGGGACATCGGCGGCGGCAAGACAGCGGGCCAGAACTATGTCTTTACGATGCCCAACGACTACCGTCCATACACGCTGACGGCACGCTTCGTAAAAGGCATCCGCACCAGCTTCGTCACCACGCCAGTCCAACTCAAACTGAAGATCGACGGCCGCGACAACTGGCCGTCGTACAACTTTGAGTGGGGGCTCGGCCACAAGCACACGATCTCGGCTCCCGCCGAGCAGGTGGACGCCAAGGGCCGCCGCTACCGATTTGTGGGCTGGTCCAACGACGGCCCGGCCGACCAGACCGTCACAGTGGTGGAAGACACCGCGGCACCCGGTTCGTTCCGCATGACTGCGAAGTACGAGTTGCTGGGGCAGTTGAAGCTCCAGAGCGACCCGTCTTCGCTCAGCTTCAATGTCGGCGGCGCGGAGTGCAAGACGCCCTGCGTGATGGACCGGCCGGCCGGCACGACCGTCACCATCTACCCGGTTCCGGAAGCGTCTTACTCTGCTGACACCAAGGCTGTGTTCCAGGGCTGGACCGACGGCGGCGCCAATGCCGACGGCAGCCGTGACTTCACCTTCACTTCTTCGAGCCAGACTCTAGCTGCTAAGTACACTTATTTGCAAAGGTTTACAGCGATCACCGACCCTGAGGGAGCCGCCAACTGGACCTTCGATCCAGTGGCACAGCCCGGTGGGTATTTCCCCGCAGGGACCCAGGTGATGGTCACCGCCGAGGCCCGCCCGGGCTTCAAGTTCCGCCGCTGGGAGGGGGCGCTTTCCGGGCCGTACAACGCCGGGTGGGTCACCATGACAGCTCCAGTGACGGTGGTAGCTCGTCTGGACAAGGTGCCGACGCTCGCGCCCGACGCCGTGCGCAACGCAGCGGGCCCCACGCCGGTGGACGGCGTGGCCCCGGGGTCCATCATCTCCATTCGTGGCTACAGCCTGGTCGCTCAATCCGAGCGCGGGCCTGAAAGCCCGCTCACGCAAACCCTTCAGGGACTCACCGTGCAGATGAACGGCCGCATCCTACCGCTCATCTCCGTCACACCAGAGGAGATCCAGGCGCAGTTGCCGTCGGATCTGGAGCCCGGCTCCTACAGCCTGACGGTGAAGCCGGCCAGCCAGGCCGCGCTTTCGGCCTCGTTCCGGGTTTACAAGAACGCACCGGGACTGTTCCGGCTGCCGGAAATCCCGGAGGACACCCCACTGGCGTTGGCGCTGCACGCCGACGGCAGCCCCGTGACGGTCGAGAACCCGGCACAGGCGGGCGAGACTCTCTCCATTGTCGGGACAGGCTTTGGGCCCGTCGAACCGGCTCCGCTGGACGGTTTCGCCGTTCCGGCGGATCCTCCAGCTCCTCTCAAGGACACGTTGGAACTCCTCATCGGCGGCGAACAGAGGCCGGTGGCGTGGTCGGGCGCTCTGCCTGGCCGGGTGGGTCTCTCCGTGCTCAAGTTGAAGGTGGATCCGACCATGGGCCAGGGCCAGAATGTGGAACTCAAGGTCAGGATCAACGGGCAGGACTCCAACACCGTTCTGCTGCCGGTGCAGTAATTAGTGAAACTCAAGAAACGCAACATCCTTGACTTGCGTCCCTAGAGCAGACCAAACTTGGTTTCAGACCTAACCTGGTCCAGGGAGTCCACGCCATGCGTCTCGCCCATTCTATGTTGATCGCCGCGGCCGCCGCCGTTGTGCTGGCACCCGGCGCACCCGCACAAAACGCCATCTCGGCCAAGGCCGGCATGGTGAATGTCGCCGACGGTGATGTCTACCTGATTGACGCCAAGGGCGGCGAACCGAAGAAGGTGGAGCCGAAGCTCACTGAATTCGTCGACATCAAGGAAGGCCAGATCCTGAAGACGGGTGAGGGGCGCGCTGAGGTCCTGTTGACCCCAGGCTCGTTCCTGCGCATGGCTGAGGAGAGCTCCTTCAAGCTGCTGTCCAACCGGCTGACCGACGCCCGTGTGGACGTGCTCAGCGGCAGCGTGCTGATCGACGCGGCTGAGTTGCTCGACGAGAATCACATCACGGTGCTCGTCAAGGACGCCACCTTCACGCTGACCAAGGCCGGCCTGTACCGGTTTGACGCCGAGCCGGCGAGGGTGCGCGTCTATCTGGGCGAGGTGGTGGCCGACTACAACGGCCAGAAGATGAATCTCAAGGGTGGCAAGGAACTGGTAGCGTCCTCCGGCGGCTGGACCGCGGGTAAGTTTGACGCCAAGGAGACCGACGCCTTGTACCGCTGGGCCAAGCGCCGCAGCGGCTACATCGCCATGGCGAATGTCTCGGCGGCCCGGCAATCCAACATTCAGTCCGGCGGACTGCGAAGCGGCATGTGGGCTTTCAATCCGTACTTCGGCTTCGCCACCTACATCCCCTGGGCGGGAACGTGCCGTAGCCCCTTCGGCTACTACTACTACACGCCTTCAACCGTGATCGCCGTCTACTATCCGCCGCAGCCCGCCTTTGGCGGCGGCGGGCGGGGCTTCGGCTCCGGAGGGAGCTTTGCCGGCTCGGGCATGAGTGACCGCAGCGCGGGCGGCTCCAGTTACTCCCCCGGCGCGGGAATCTCGGCTTCCGCACCGTCAGCCTCTTCGGGCTCGATGGGCGCGGGCAGTTCCGGTTCTCGCGGCGGCGGCGACGCCGGCGGCGGTGCGGCGGCTGGCGGCTCGCACGGGGCATCCTCCGGCGGCCGCGGCAACTGATCCGCCATCTCATCCTTCTACTGGCAGGGGCGACTGCCGCCCGCGCTGGAATACTGCGTGCGTCGCTGAACGGGCTGGAAATCGGAATCGACCAGGAGAGCGGGTGCGTGGTGCACTTGGCTTCCCAGGCCACCGGCGCCATCCTGACTGCTGCGCCAAACCAGGCGGGATTGCTCGACGCCGCCTATCCCACCAGCTCATTTGCCCCTATGCGGCTAGGGTGCCGGAACGCACAGGCCTCAGTCTTCCGGGACTCGTCCGGCGTGGCGATCGAGTGGAAGCAACTGGGCCCCAGCAGGCCCAGCCTGCTCCCGGGCGGCGCCGAGGTCAGCGCGCGCATCACCATTCGCCCTGCCCCGGACGGCCGTTCGGTGATCTTCGCCGCACAGCTCCGGAACGGCTCGTCTCTGCCCGTACCGCAGATTCTGTTTCCGGATCTTGCCGGGCTGCGGCCCTTCCACGGTGCTCGACAGACCGAACTCCGGTTCGGCGGCGGGGTGGTGAAGCCGTTTGAAGGAACGCCGCAGGCCGAGCACACCGCGCCGTTCTACGCACGCCGGCCGTGGACCGAATATCCACCCAACGGGTACCAGCATCCAAACACTCTGCGATGGATCGATCTGGGCAGCCTGCGAGGTGGGCTGAGCATATTCCAGAAACGCTGGGGCACGGACTCACCGCCGAAGATCATGACCTTGCGTCCGGAGACGGATCCCACCAGCATGCGCCTGGCGTGGGAGCACGCGACGGCGGTCCGGCCGGGTGAGACTTGGGAGAGCGGAGAGTTCTGGTTCACGCCGCACGCCGGCGGTTGGGCCAAGGGCATCGAGGTCTACAGAGAGTACGTCCAGAAGGTGAGCGTCAAGCGCGAATTGCCCGTCCACGTGCGGGACGGCATCGGCTTCCAGACCATCTGGATGATCGAGGCGTTGGAGCCCGATCCGGCCCACGCCGCCTTCCGCTACGCCGACCTGCCGCGCGTGGCGCGCGATGCCAAGGAGCACGGCATTGATGAGTTGGTGTTGTGGGGCTGGTCCGATCCGTTCACACTCCCACAAAAGCACCTGCCCCAACTCGGGAGCAGAGAAGAGCTGCTCGCGGCGGTGCGCCGCTGCCGCGAACTGGGTGTCAACGTGGCGCCGTTTGTGAGCATCCAGACGGTGCTGAACCGCTATGCGGAACGCTACCACGTGCCGCCGGGCACCAGCAGCTACACCTACCACAGCGAGCTGATTCCGACCTTCAACCCCTACTACATGAAGATCATCGACGGGGCCTGGGTGGACAGCGACAATCCGGTCTGGCTCCAGGACGCCTGGGCGGCGTTGACGGAATGGATCGACGCAGGCACGCATTCGCTGAGTTACGACCAGTTCTCGAGCAAGAGCAAGCCGGGGGAGAAGCCCGCCATGGTGGCGATGACAGAAAGGCTGCGCGCGCGGGCACGGGCGGTGGACCCGCAGTCCACGTTTTCAGGCGAGTCCATTACGCCGGGGAGCCTGGAGCGCGACGGCGGCGTGCTGGACTACACCTGGAACTGGGCCGACTACAACGACAGTGGACCGGCACTCAACCTGCTGCGCTATCCGCGGCTCAACTGCAATGTGCAGGACTCGCCCCTGGTGGTGAAGCAGTGCTTCAGCGACGGCCTGTATCTGAACCTGCTGCCCAAGAAGCCGGGGCAGGCGAACGGCTCGGCGATGATCAGCGAGGCGCCGGCAGTTGCACGGGCCCTGAAGCAGGTGGCCGCGCGCCGCCGCCAGTTTCTGCAGTACTTCACACAGGGGACCTTCATAGGGAATTCGGCGCTGGCCGAAGCCGCGCCCGCATTTGTCCGGGGCCATCTGCGCGACGGGCGGCTGCTGCTGATCGTGCTGAACGACCAGAGTTCGCCGCAGGCTGTGCCGCTGCACGTGGACCTGGAGATGTGGTTCCCTTCGCTACTGCCGTACCGGGTGAAGCTCTACGATGGCGAAGGCCGGCTGGCGGCCGAATCCCGGGGCGCGGAGAGACACTGGTCGGCGGCAACGCCAAGACTGGAGCCGCTGGATATGGCTTTCTTCGAAATCGAGATGGAGTGAACCGAGAAGCGCGTTACTTGAGTAGAGCGTCCTCAAAGAACTTCGTCTGCTTCTCCATCATGTGGCTCCGTCCGCGGCCCATGACGCCGTGGCTCTTGCCCGGATAGATGAGCGTCTCAAACTGCTTGCCGGCGAGCTGGAATGCGTTCATCATCTGGAGCGCATTGCCGAACAGCACGTTGTCATCCTCAATGTTGTGAATGAGCAGCAGCTTTCCCTTCAGGTTGGCGGCTGCGTGAACGGGTGAGCTGTCTTTGTAGCCGCCCGGGTTCTCCTGCGGCGTGCCGAGGTAGCGCTCGGTGTAAATGGTGTCGTAATTGCGCCAGTCTGTCACCGCGGCGCCGGCCGAACCGGCCTTGAAGACCTCAGGGGCGTGGAGCAGGCAATACAGCGTCATGTAGCCGCCGTAGCTCCAGCCGTAGACTCCCACGCGCTCCGGGTCGGCGAAACCGAGTCCCGTGATGTACTTGACGCCTTCTTTTTGGTCTTCGAGCTCCTGCTTGCCCATACGGCGGTAGAGCGGCGTTTCAAACTTGTGGCCGCGGCCGGAGGTGCCGCGGTTGTCCAGTTGCCAGATCAGGAAGCCTTTGTGAGCCATCACCTGGTCCCAACTGATGCCACTGAATGAATTGCGTACACTTTGGGCGCCCGGGCCGCCGTAAATGGAGACCAGCACCGGGTATTTCTTTGCCGGGTCGAAGTGGGCAGGCTTGATCATGCGCCCGTAAAACACCGTGCCGTCGGCGCCCTTGAAGGTGTGGATCTCGGTCTTGAGAATGTCGAACTCGTCCAAGAGCTTGCGGTCGGCCTCGCGCCAGATCTTCACCTGGCTGCCGTTGGCTTTGCGCAGCACCGTGCTGGACGGGGTGTCGAGGTTGGAGAAGGTGTCCATGAAGTAGTCGCATCCGGGGCCCATGGAGACCGAGTGAGACCCATCCCCTTCGGTGATGCGGCGCTTGCCGCGGCCGTCGAAGCCGACGACGTAGAGCTGACGGCCGAGCGGGCTAGCCTCGGTGCCGGTGTAGAAGACCTGCTTGGCGGCCTCATCGACGCAGGCGATGGAGGAGACCTCGTACTCGCCGCGAGTCAGGCGTTTGTCCTCCTTGCCCTCCTTGAAGTGGAGATAGAGGTGCCGGAAGCCGTCTTTCTCGGCCGAGCGCAGGATGCGCCCGTCGGCAAGGAGATGGAAGTCGTCGTTGAGGTTGATCCGTGCCGGATCGGTCTCGTCGATAATGGTGCGGGCGCGTCCGCTGGAGGCGTCTGCGGCCATGATCATGAGGTGGTTCTGGACGCGGTTCAGGCGGTGGACCACCACCTGGGCGGAGTCGCGGGTCCAGTGCAGCCGGGCAATGAGGTAGTCGCGGGTCTCGCCGTAGTCCATCCACTTGGTCTCACCGCCCGCGGCGACGGCCACGCCGACGCGGACGTCCGCGTTCGGTGTCCCTGCCTTGGGGTACCGCTGCGGCT
>JACRKW010000056.1 GCA_016215215.1 Acidobacteriota bacterium | reverse complement strand
CCGGAGACACGGCTGTAGGAGGCCGCGGTGGCCGAGGCGAGAAAACTGCGGCGCGAAGCAGCGGTAGGCATGGGTTGAATTCCTCTGCGAAGGCTGTGGGCGAGTATATGCCACCAGGGCGCGGAGGTTCAACAGCCGGATTGGCGCCGCTCTCAGGCGTTGCGGAAAACGGCGATGGCCTCGATCTCGATCAGCAGGTCGGGGCGGCAGAGAATCGCCTGAATGCCGGTGGAGGCGGGCAGGGGATCCAGGCCCTGTTCGGCGTAGAAACGGGCGCGCTCCTCGTTGAAGGCGGCATAGTCGCGATCGATGTCGCGCAGGTAGCACGTGGTGCGGACGATGTCCTTCCACGTGGCGCCCTCAGATTCCAGCAAACCAGTAATGTTCTGGAAGGTGCGGCGCAATTGAGCGCGGAAGTCCCCCACGTGCACCGTTTGGCCGTGCTCGTCGATGGAGGCTGTGCCGGAGATCAGCAGGACGGCCATGTTGCCGAAATCCAGCCGGATCCCGCGTGAAAACGCGCTCGGCTTGGCGTAGTCGTACGCCTCGTTGAGCACGTTGTGATTGGTGATCCTTTTCTTCTCGATGTGCGTGGAGGAAGCGAGTTGTTGGATGGCGTCTTCGATAGTCATAGGGTAACCTTCTGTTCCTTGCGGCCGTTCGGGCCGAAGCGGGCTGCAAGCTCCTGCCGGATCAATGCGCGGTCGGGCCCGGAGGCCTGAATGGCCTCAATGAGCGACCGCGCCGCGTCGTAGGCGAGGAGCGAAAAATCGTCCGGCTGCCGCCGGAAGCGTTCCGAGAGGCGCGCCGAAAGAGTGGGGTCCGGCCGTCGCAACGGCGGCGAGACGAGCCGGGGACAGGCGGCGCACACGCGGCTGCGCGCGGAAGGGCCGGCGGCGATCAAAGTTCTTTCCGGCAGCGCACGAGCGATCGCCGCCGTCTCCTCCGGCGGCGCTATGAGGATGCAGGCGTCTTCGACCTCCTGCTGAAGCCGGCGCGTGCCCGGCGCGACGTCGATGCGCAGCGCCGGCACTCTGCCGCGCCGGCGGACGGCCTTCATCACCTCGGCGGCCAGATTGCGAGAGTCGTGATCGGTGCCGGCCACGAGCGTGAACGGCCGGCCGTTGATCGCCTCCACCAGGCAATCGGCGATCGCGGGATCGCCCGGGGCAAGCGAGAAGATCCACGGTACACCAGCGTGGTTCACCGTCTGGTCCGTCCCGGCCGGATCCACCAGCGGCACCAGCGCCTTGGCGATCACCTGCTCGGCCAGGTGCGTCGTGGCGCCGTCGATGCCGCCGATCAGCGCGCACACGCGGTCGTCGAATACCAGCTTGACAGCGGCGGTGGCCCCGCCGCGCCACGGATCGTCTGTCCAGCGCGAAACCACCCGGAAGGACCGGCCGTGATACCCCCCCGTGCGGTTAGCGTCTTCAACGCAAAGCGCCACACCCATGTAGACCGCGCCGCCGCGCGCGTGGGCCGGATCGGCCGGGCCGAAGAAGCCGATGTCGACGGGCTCCTGAGCGCGCAAAGCCGCCGGTGCCAGCATCGCCAGGAAGCTGCGTCGGGTCGCGTTGGAACCGCCTGATGGCATCGTTACTTCGCGCTCTCCAGTTGGCGGTTCACCCGCTCGCGCGTGGGAATATAGCCGCGCGGGATTTGCAACTCTTCGCGGGAGTGGTAGGTCCAACGGTCCTTGTCAAACCGGGCCAGAAACACGTCCCCCATGTCGTCGAGCACCGACGAAAACGGAATGTCTCCAGTGACGCCAGGCCACGGCTTGGTGCGCGTAGCGATCAAGTCGCGGATCTTCGCCCGGTTTAGGCCCGCGTTGTTGATGGCCCACAGCAGGATATTCATTCCGTCGTAGGCGTGGGCCGCGAACGTCTCCGGCTCTTCCTTGAAGCGTTTCCGATAGGCCTCCCGGAACTGCTCCAGGTGGGGATCCTTCCGGTCCGGATTCCACGGATAGCCGCTGATCACGCCTGCCGCGTTGGCGCCAGCCAACTGCGTGAACTCCGGCGAGACGCTCCTGTCGGACGTGAAGTAGGGCTGGTTCATTCCCAACTGGCGCATCTGGTTCAGCACCAGCGCGGACTCCCGCGCGTCGCCCCAGTGCACCACCGCGTCGGGGTTCACCTCGCGCAACCGCTCCAGTTGCAGCGAGAAGTCCTCCGATCCCACCTTGTACGCCATCTCCATCACGATCGGCCGGCCCAGCCGGCGCGCCGAATCCCGGACTTCGCGCACGCCGAAGCGCCCATATCGGTTCGAAGAGCGGATGATGGCGATGCGCTTGTGGTTCTGCTTGCGGATCATGTAGTCCACAAGCAGGTAGCCCTGCTGGCGGTCGTCACCAATGCACCGCGCCGTCCAAGGGATGTTGGTCTCGATGAACGTCGGGTCCGTGTCGCCGCTGTTCATCATGAAGATCTCCGCCTTCAGCGCCACGCGGATGGCGATGTGCGAGTTGGCAGAATCGATGGTCCCCAGGATGGCCCAGGTGGGTCTCTTGTAGGCCATGGTTACCACTTCGTTGCCCGTGGAGCCCCACAGCCCGTTGTCGTTCACGACGTCCATCTCAAACGGGATACCGCGCTTGATGAAACCGCCGCGCGCATTGGCCTGCTCAATGGCCAGTTGCGCCCCCGCGAGCATCTTGCGGCCCAGCGCCTCTTCGTGGCTCCTGCCCCCGGTGGCGATGGAAACAGTGGACTGGATGGGCCCGATGAAACCGATGCGGACCGTCTTCAGGTCCGCCGGCTCCGGCTCGGCGCGCCCCGGTCCGGTGTACTCCATCTGCTTGAGGAAGTGCTCCTTGTAAGGCTTCACGCCTCCGTACGGCTCAACGTCAGTGGAAGTGCCGGCGTAGTTGCGTTCCTGCTTCAGGCGCAGGTCCGGCGCCTGGTTCGGCCCGGCAGCGTTTATGCGGCGCAGCACCTCGCGCGTTTCGGACGAGTTGTCGGGACCGATGGGCGGATAGGGCTGCTGCTGGGCATACAACAGCAGGGGCATCAGCAGCACGGCCCGCCTCATCGCGCGCCTCCGCCGATTCGGCTCATCCGCTTCGGCCTCTCCCTCAGGCCGGCGTAGTAGCCGTCGCCGATCCCCCAGGCCAGGCCCTTGGAGGTGCCGACGAAGACGTCGTTCCCCTCCACGTCCATCGACACCACGTAGTTGTGTGGCAGGTTCAGACCCGTCTCTACCGTTTCGATCACCGTCTTGTCGCGCGTCACCACGGCTTTGCCGGTGTTTGAGAGCGGATCGCGCGTGTATGCCACCCAGGTGTTGCTAGCGGCGTCCATCACTGCGCCGGCGCCCTTGTCGGTGGCAAACCACGCTTCGCTGCCGCTGCGCGCGCGCAAGTTGTTGTTGAAATCCGACGGCAGTCCGGAGTCCTGGTTGTAGAACGCGCGCCAGTTGCGGCCGTCATACCTGCATACTCCGAAGTACGTCGAAACCCAAAGGACCTTGTCCACATAGTTGGCGCCGGTGGTGATCACATGGACAATGCCGTCATCGCGGTAAAGATCGATCTCCATCTCGCCGTCGGGATCGAGATAATCCTTCCAGCGTGATGTGGCGACGTCGAACTCCAGAACGCCGCTGCCCCAGACGGCCAGGTGCACCTTTCCGTCCCCGTAGTGTACCCCGTAGTTCCAGATCTCCTCCATCGGCGCGTTCTTCTCAGTGAAGACCGTCCACTCGCCGCTCACCGTGTTCAGCCTCGACGCGCCCGCCGTCGTCGCCACCCAGACGTTGTCATTCTCCACGGCCACTCCGTAGGCGACATCGTTGACCAGCCCGGAGTTCATCTGTGTCCAGTGGTCGAAGCGGCCGCCAGAAAAGCGTGCCAGTCCTCCGCCGAACAGAGATAGCCACACTTCGCCCGTTTTGTGGTTCACATCGATGCCCGAAACCACTCGCCACGGCAGGCCGTCCTTTTCGGTCCAGCTCTTCACTTTGCCCGACTTCTTGTCGATCAGCGCCAAACCGCCCTCTGTGCCGACCCAAATGCGCGGCCCGTCCGACTTCACGGCGAAGATGTGCTCGTTGGGCAGGCCGTCTGCCTTGGTGAACTGCTTCCAGCGCGTGTAGACGAAAGGCAGTTTTGCGTTCGCTGGCGGTGTCTGTGCCTGGCAGAATGCGGCGCCGATCAGCACGATTGAGAGGTGTGCGTGTCTCATAGCGTTCTCAGAAACTCGATCAGGTCGTTGAGCTGGTCCTTGGTCAGATCGTTGGTGACCCCGTGTTTGTCGTACGGGTTGTACACTGTCCAGATCTCTTCCAGCGTGGATGCCATGCCGTTGTGCAGGTAGGGGGCCGAGTCGTAGATGTTGTTCAGGTGCGGCACGTCGAACTTGCCCGTCCGGTCCAGCGGCTGGCGTGTGCCGACATCGAAGACCTTGCGGCTGGTGAAGTACGGCGGGAAGTGGCAGGTGACGCAGCGCCCCTCCGGAGGAATCGGGGTGCCGTCGGCGGCCGTCAAGCGCTCGAAGATCGCCTTGCCCCGTTTCTGTGCCGGCGTGTAAGCCTCGCCCGGGACGTGATGGCGGTTCGGGGGGCGCGGAATGGTGGTGATGTAGTAGTCCAGCGCATCTAGTTCCGCCGGAGTGAAGGGCTGGATGCGAGTGAAGAACACGGCGAGCCTCGGCCCGCACTGCCGCGTCAGCGTCGGATTGGTTCCCTCCCACTTGAACGGCGCCGTATCCAGAATGCCCCGCAGGGTGCGATTGTCCACGGGTGAAACGCCGATGCCGTCCGCCTCGATGTCGTAGGTGATGCCGTCGACGTGCCCGTCCGGGTGGCAACTGTGGCACGAGAACTGGCGCCGGAACGCGATATTAGCGCTGTGGAAGAGCCGTTCGCCGTAGCGTTGCCTGGTGATCTCCTTCGACCCGCCGAGATCCACCGCCCCCGCCCCCACCAACTTCCTCAGGTCGATCACCGTCAGCGTATCGTCCAGCGAGTTGGCGACGTAGGCCTTCGCGCCATCGCGTGAGATCGCCACACCGCGCGGGCCTCTACCCGTGGGAAAGTAGCGGACGACGAACGCCGCGGATTTCCCCAAGTGGTTCGGCAACACCGACCGGCGCTCTTCGCTCCCCGCGCTCTTCACCAGCAGTGTCAGCTTGGCGCATTCGACAACCGCCACGCGGTCCGTCCCGGAGCTCGTCACCAGCGCGTACCGTCCGTCCGGCGTGATCGCGATCCCCGTCGCGTCTGCAAAACCGAAACCGGGCTGATCCAGCAGTACCTGATCCACCGTACCGTCCGCCCACAGAACGGCCAGCCCGTTGGTGATCACCCAGCCTTGCATCAGGCGCGTCATCGGCACCAGGTTCTTCGTGCGATTCAATGTCGCTAGCGCGTATTCGCCTGACGGATGCCACGCCACGCCCGTCATGAGGTTGGCGCCGGGAACCATCCAACGCTCGTTCACCGTCGCGCGCCCGGTTTCAATCACGGTCACCTCGGACTTGAGCGGCTGGCGGAAACCGGTCAAGTGCGAGAACGTGTTGGCCACGGCGATACTTGCGCCGTCGGGCGATAGCGCCAGCGCCCATGGCCCTCGTCCGGCCGCCAGCTTCTTCTTCCACTCCAGCGTCACCGCATCGTAGACGTATATATCGTCCGACGCAGTGTTCAGAACGTAGAGCAGTTTGCCGGCGCGATCGGTGAGCACCCCGTGCGGCTCGTCGCCGGTCTTCAGCGTTCTTGTCGCCCTGCGGCTCGCCGCGTCGATCACTGTCACGGTGTCGTCCTGCCGGTTGCTGACAAACGCGCGCGCGCCGTCGGGGGAGAACGCCACGCCTGTGGGCGCGCCGCCGGTCTGTACCTCGGCGACGCCGCGCCCGTCGACCGTATCCACCACCACCACGCTGCCCGAGGCCTCGCAAGCCACCCACAACTCGCTCGTGCCCGGCCGGAATGCGAGGTTCAGCGGCGTCTTATAGCGCGCAGTTACCGGCGCAGGCAGCGGCGGAGCCAGCGAGGGCATGGCGACCGGCTTGCTGGAATCGCCCCGCGGATGCGCGATGCGTTTGATCGCCTGCGGAATGTCCACGGTGGAATTGCCCAGCACCGCCGTGTGGCTGCCCTTCTCCATGTGGCAGCCCAGACATGTGTCCGTCCCCGGCAACCGGAGCCCGGCTCTGATCGCCTCCTGACGGTTGCGCATCACCGCGTCCGTCGCATACTCGCTGCCCGGACCGTGGCACGCTTCGCACTGCAGGCCATCCTCGGCCCGGAACGCCTCATCCTTCTCCCAGTCTTCTGCCGTCGATGCCGTGGAGTGGCAGCCGAGGCAGACCGGCTCCTTCAACGGATCTCCCCGCAGCCCGCTACGCTTGGCGATCTCGCGAGACTCGGGCTTTGCCAGCGCCGCATATCCCTGCGCGTGACGCGACAAGAGCCACTTGCTGTACTGGTAGCCCATCTTGGGCCCGTCGTGGCAGGCGCCGCACGCGCGCACGCCGATATAGACCGGCTTCTTGGGCGGCGGCGCCGCCGCGGCAACAGCGATCAGTACTCCAAAGCAGACTGCCCAACCACGCGTCATGGTCTGCGCACCGCCGTGGCCGCATGTTCGATCTTGAGTATCTGATTGGCCTTGACGTTCTCCAGCCTCTCCACCTGGCCGTCCGGCCAGCGGATCTCCACTACGTCCGCCTTCGCGGCTCCCGCCAGCCCGAAGTGCAGCCGCGCATCGCCCTGCCCCAGGTAGCCGCGCACGGGATTGACGTCATCCACCATCTTCATCCCGCCGGCCGTCACCGTCACCCGCGCCCCGATCGCCGTACGCGTACCGCCCGGAAACTTCAGTCGCGCGTCCACCATCAGCCAAGGCGCGCGATTGCCGCCGTCATTGCGCAGCAGCTTCGCGGCATCGTTCAGATTGACCACCAGCAGATCGATGTCCCCGTCGTTGTCGATGTCCGCCCACGCGGCTCCGCGCCCGACGTACTTCTCCCCAAAGTAGCCGCCGGATTGCCGGGAGACGTCCTCAAACGTCCCGTCTCCCTTGTTCCTGACCAGCGTGTCTTCCTGCACGTACTCGTGGTGCGCGTTGCCGTGAACCGTGAAGATGTCCGGCCACCCGTCGTGATCGTAGTCGAAGATCACCGAGCCCCAGCCCGCGTACTGGCCCATCGCCTGCGATATGCCCGAGGAGTCGTTGCGGTTGTCATAGGCCTTCCGCCTCGGGTTGTAGATGAACAAGCTGTTGTAATTCAGGTTGGGAATGAAGATGTCCAGCCAGCCATCGCGGTTGATGTCCCCGAAGAACGGCCCCATCGAAGACACCCCTTGGCCGTGCTCGGAAAACGCCAGGTCCACGTCCACCGCGCGCTCGACGAATGTACCCTTGCCGGTGTTTTCGAAATAGTAGTTCTCCATGGCGTCGTTGGCCACGAAGATGTCCATGAACCCGTCGTTGTTTAAGTCCGCCGAAGTCACCGACATCGCCCGGCCGTTCGGTTTGTATACGCCGGCCTCCTTTGTCACTTCCGTGAATGTGCCGTCGCCATTGTTGCGATAGAGCGCGTCGGGCTGCCCTGAGTAACTCAACGGTCCGGGATAGCCTTGCGCCGGGTAGAAGTCCCGGAACTTGCCGTCGTCGTAGAGCAGGTAGTTTCCCACGTACACGTCCAGCCACCCGTCGTTGTTGTAATCGAGCCACACCGCCGAAACCGACCAGCGCGGATTGTCCAGCCCGGACTTCTTGGATACATCGGTAAAAGTCCCGTCGCCGTTGTTGTGGTACAAGGTATTCGGACCGTAGTTCAGCAGGTAAAGATCGACAAAACCGTCGTTGTCGTAGTCCGCTGCCGAGCATCCGCTTCCGAACACCTGGCTGCCTACTCCCGCCTTCTCGGTGACATCGCTGAATGTGCCGTTGCCGTTATTCTTGTACAGCCGTCCGGAGAGCTTGCCGCGCAGGTCGCGGCCCTCGTTGTCGCTCACGCTCTTCGTCCAGACCCCGGTGACGAAGTAGATGTCCTGATACCCGTCGTTGTTGTAGTCGAAGAAACACGCACCACCGCCCGTGCCCTCCACGATGTTGTCCAGGTGCTTGTCCCCATAGCTGTGGCGGAAGGTGATGCCGGCGCTCTTCGTGATGTCGGTAAACACGGGCAGCCCTGGCTCCGCGGCGGCAAGCACGGCGGCTACTGCCATTCGGATCCAGTTCATGGTCGCCCTCCACCTGTCAGTGCCACTGGTTTCTTCACGATTGCTCTCGCCTCTCTGTTGTCCGGCGTCAATTCGGGATCCTCGTGACAGCCGATGCAGCCGCGGTTCTCGCGGTTGCGCACCCAAATCCAGCCGCAACTGCGCACCGGCGTTCCAGCCGCGTTCAGCAACTGGATCTTTACTGCACGGTTGGCCGGGATCTGCAAGTGAAACGACCCGTCCTCTTCCAGCGCCACCTCCCCCGGCGCCAGCGCCTTGGCCGGATCGCCCGACAACACCCGCAGCCTGCGTGCGGTTGAGCGGTTGACTGCTTTCGGCGCGTCGGTCGTATAGGCACTCAGGCAGTAGAGCGCCCCGGTTAACTCCTTCTCGTCGACCACTGATCCCCTGCCGTCCGGCAGCGGCCGCGGGGCCGCCAGCTTCGCCTGCGTGTCGTCGTACTCAGCGCTGTCGAAAACCGCCACGGTCTTGCCGGTGGCGGGGTCGAACCGGAACACGCCCAGCGTCGCCGACCCGGCAGCCTTCGAAACCAGCAGATCTCCGCCAGGCAAGGCCGACGGCGTATGCCACACACCGCTGCCCGGTTGCGTCAGCGCCCGGTAGGAGTGGAGCGGCCGGTCCAGGCTCACTGAGGCGAGTTGACCCGCGCCCTCCACGAAGACGACTCGCCGGTCCAGAGTCGCCGCCGCCATCCGCGGATTCGCGCCGGCCGGCGCGGCAAACAGCGCATAGTCGGTGCCGTCCAGGTTCACTCCGAACATCTGCGGACGCGCCGTACCGCGCGAGGAGAAGAGCATGCGCCCGTCTGCAACCACCAGCGGATCGAAATCGCCACCGGGCGCATAGGTCAGCCGCTGATGCCAGGAGCCGTCCAACTTCACCGAATGCAGGGAGCCTTCCGACACGTACGCCACCTGGTCCCACGGCTCCGGCGCATCCAGTGTGAACACGCGCGATTGATACACCGGCTGGCGGCAATCCGCTGTGCCGTGTGTGATCTGGCGTGCGTCGCCGCCGTCCCAAGCCAGTTCGTAGATCTGCCACGGCTCGCTCGCTCGTTTCTTGCCCGCGAACAGCATCCGTCGGCCGTCGAACGACACCTCCGGGTCGGATGCCGCGCTGAAGCCCGCCGTTAATACCCGGGTTTCTCCATTCCAATTCACCAGCACGATGCGCGACAGCCCGCCGTGTCTCGATTGGGTCAGGACGATACCCGGCGACTGCGGAGCCAGCGCTCGCAGCGCACTCAATTCGCCTGCTTGCGCGACCCCGCACACCAGCGCGGCGCACACAATGATTCGGTGGATCGGGAGCATGAGACCTGAAGCTCGAAAGACTCTTGCGAGTATAGGCGAGCCACTATGGCCGAGCCAATATGCTGTACCTGCTAATTGGTTTCTACTACGGCCTCGGCAGGCGCAACTTTGCCCGCGCGGACGGAGCCTCCGCGGGTAACAGCTCCGGCACCGCCAGCAGCGGGCGGTGGTCAGAGGCGATGCTTTCCTCCAGCACCCGGGCTTCAATTACTCTCCAGCGGTTGGCCGGCCGGAATAGCACGAAATCGATCTGCCGCGCGGGCGTCCCGGCCGGAAATGTGAGCAGCGGCTCTTCCATCGCAGCGCTTGTCCAGTCCTGCAGCAGTGATCTCATCGTCGCCGAACCCGGCGCGGCATTCAGATCGCCAGCGATGATCATGGGCCAGCCATCCGGGCGCTCCACCACGATCTCGTGCAAGCGCCCTGCGGCAAGAAGCCGGTCGGTTTCGCCGGTGTCCAGATGAGTGGCCAGAAAATGAAACTCGGCGTGCGGGACGCTCTCGATGATGCCGCGCTTCTCCCGCCCGGGCGTGAACGGCATCTCGTGGTTCACGAAACCGTTCATGGGCCAGCGCGACAAAACTGCATTGCCGTAAAAGCCCCCGCGGTAGTTGATCGTCTTGCCGAACAGCACATGCATCCCGGCGAGCTTGGAGATCTCCAGCGCTTGGTCCACGCCGCCGCTGCGCGTGTTGCGCACGTCCACTTCCTGGATCGCCACCACGTCCGGGTCGGCGGAACGGATCACCGCGGCTATACGTTCCAGGTCGATCCGCGCATCCGTCCCTTCGCCGTGATGGATGTTATAGGTCAGTACGCGCACCTGCTGCGGCTGGGCGCAAAGCAGGGATATGAACGCAAGAGCGGGAAACCACCTGGTCATGCCTGTAGAATATCCCTATGCGACATTCACTTCAGGGCTTGCCCGGCCGCCGGGATCTGCTCAAGACCGGCACGTTGGCCTTCCCCGCTATTCTCTCCGCGGCGCAGGGCGCCCGTCCGCTCAAGGTCGGCCTGGTTGGCTGTGGAGGCCGGGGCACCGGCGCGGCGGCGCAGGCCCTGAAGGCTGACGACTACTCCGAACTCGTCGCCGTTGCCGATATCGAAATGGAGCGCATCGACGCGAGCCTCGCCCGCCTGCAAAAGGCCGCCGGCGTGAAGGTCAAGGTAGAGCCAGACAGGAAATTCATCGGACTCGATGCTTACCGCAAGGTCATCGACAGCGGTGTCGACGTCGTCCTGCTCGCCACTCCTCCCGGTTTCCGGCCCACCCACCTGCGCTACGCCGTCGAGGCCGGCAAGAACGTCTTTTGCGAAAAGCCCATCGCAGTTGATGCCCCCGGCGTCCGTTCCGTTCTTGAAACCGCCGACATCGCCGCCAAGAAGGGGCTCTCCCTCGTCGCCGGATTCTGCTGGCGCTACTCCTCTCACATCCGCGCCACTTTTGAACAGATGGCCGGCGGCTCCATCGGCGACATCGTCGCCTACTACGCCACCTACTACACCAGCCCCGTCAAACCCATGCCGCCAGAAAGCACCCGCCCCGCCGGCATGAGCGACGTGGAGTGGCAGATCCGCAACTGGTACAACTTCCAGTGGCTCTGCGGCGACGGGATCGTCGAGCAGGCCGTCCACAGCATCGACAAGATCGCCTGGGCCTTCAAGGACGCTCCGCCCGTGAGCTGCGTCGCCGTCGGCGGCCGCCAGATCCCCGCCCACGGCGGCAACATCTTCGACCACTTCGAAGTGAACTACCTCTACCCCGACAACAAGCGTGCCATGCTCGCCTGCCGCCAGATCGAGGGTTGCTACAACGAGAACGCCGATTACATCCTCGGAACCAAGGGGACCTGCACCATCGGCCGCGGTCCGGTACCGCGCATCGAAGGCCAGAACAAGTGGACCTATGAAGGCCCCCGCAACGACATGTACCAGGCCGAGCACGACGCCCTGTTCGCCTCCATCCGCAAAGGGCAGCCGATCAACGACGGCAAGTGGATGGCTACCTCCACCATGCTCGCCATCATGGGCCGCATGGCCGCCTACACTGGCCAGCAGATCACCTGGGAGCAGGCCATGAACTCTCAGGAGAAGCTCTTCCCCGATCAGTTGGAGTGGAACGGAAGCCTGCCCGTACCGCCCCTGCCTCTGCCCGGAAAGACCAAGTTCCTGTGATCACCGGCATACTGCTCTGCCTCGCACTGGTTGAGCCCCCCCAGGACGACGCTAAACTCGTCGAATCGCTACGCCGCCGAATCGTCGAGCACTCGAGCGAAAAATCGCCGGCCGCGATGAAGCCGTATAAGGACGCGCTTCCCGGCACCGACCTCGCCGTCGAGATGGCCCCCATCCCCGGCGGTACATTTATCATGGGCACACCCGAAAACGAGCCTGGCCGTAAGCCGGACGAGGGGCCTCAGCACAAAGTGACGTTGGAGCCCTTCTGGATGAGCCGCTACGAGGTCACCTGGGACCTGTACCGCCTCTTCCAATTCTCCAAGGCCGAAGGCAGGGATCCCGACGCCGACGCCGTCAGCCACCCCACGCGCCCCTACGTCGAGATGAGCTTCGGCATGGGCATCAACGGCTATCCCGCCATCAGCATGACCCACCATGCCGCCAACAAGTTCGCGCAGTGGCTCAGCGCCCGGACCGGTCACTTCTACCGCCTGCCCACCGAAGCCGAGTGGGAGTACGCCTGCCGCGCCGGCGGCGCGCAGGAGAACCTCGAAGTGTCTGCCTGGTTCAAGACCAACAGCAGCGGCAAGTATCAAAAAGTCGGCGCCAAGAAGCCCAACGCATGGGGCCTCTACGATATGCTCGGCAACGTCATGGAGTGGACGCTCGATCAATACGAGCCCTACCAGGCCGGCCCCGCGAAATCTCCCTGGGTGAAGTCCACCAGGCCCTACCCGCACGCCGTCCGTGGCGGCTCCTGGAGCGACGGACCCGAGAAGCTGCGCTGCGGCGCTCGCGTCCCCTCCGACGTCAGCTGGAAAATGCAGGATCCGCAACTTCCCAAGAGCATCTGGTACCACACTGAGGCGCTCTGGCTCGGCTTCCGCCTTGTGCGTCCCTTGCGCGTGCCTTCTGTCGTGGAGATGAACTCATACTGGAACAACGGTGTGGAAGTCGACCCGTAACCGCTTTGAGCACACTGAGCCCTCCATGGGCACGCTCGCGCGCGCCGTCGTGGAGACCTCCGGCCCGGACGGCGCCCACCCGGCCCTGCTCGCCGCTTTCGGACGCCTTCGGCAGCTCGATTCTCTCCTCTCCGATTACAAGCCGGATAGCGAGCTGAACCGCCTCTGCCGCGCCGGCGGAGGCCGCGCCGGCGAGGATCTCTTCCGCGTCCTCGAATGCGCCCAGGCCATCGCCCGCGATTCAGGCGGCGCCTTCGATGTCACCATCGCAGACCGTTCCCGCGCCTCCACCTGGCGCGACATCGAGCTCGACCGCCGCAGCCGCTCCGTCCGCCTGCTCAAGCCGGCCATGCGACTCGACCTCGGCGGCATCGCCAAGGGCTACGCGGCTGATGAAATGCTCCGCGTGTGCCGCGCGTACGGCTGCCCTCGCGCGCTGGCCGCCGTCAGCGGCGATATTGCCGCCGGCGATGGCGCCTGGAACGTCAAACTGGAAGCTTCCGGCCAGACCCCTACTGTGAAGAACTGCGGCGTCGCCACCTCCGGCGACACCGAACGCCGCCATATCCTCGACGCCCGTACCGGCCAATACGTCGAGGGTGTCTGGCTGGTGTCAGTCATCGCTCCCTCCGGCATGCTCGCCGATGCGCTCGCCACCGCGCTGCGCGTCCTGGGCGAAGAGGAAGGCCGACGTCTCGCCGCGCGCCACAAGGCCCGCTGCTGGTTCCGCCGGGTAGGCTAGTACGCCCCGCTCTCCATGAGTTGCCGGATCTCCTCCGCGTCGCTTGTCTTGCCCAGCGCCAGCATTAGCTTGATCCTTGTCTTGGCGGCGTTCAACGTGCCCGCAAAGAGCACGCCGCGCGTCCGCAGATCGTGCCCGCTGCCTTCGTAGGCGTACGTGTCCAGGACTCTCCCGTGCAGACACCGCGACGTGATCACCACGGGCAAGCCGTGGTCGCGCGCCCGCTGGATGCCGCCGATCGCCGCCGGCGGCACGTTGCCGCGTCCGGTCGCTTCCAACACGATGCCCCGCGCGCCGCTCTCTCTCGAAAAGTCGATAAACCGGCTGTCCGCCCCGGCGTACATCTGAATCAGGTCCACCCGCTCCTCAAACTTCTCAGCTTCGATTACGTCGCGGTCCAGCAGCCTGCGCCCGATGATCACCTTGTCCACGTCCACGTGGCCCAGCGGTCCGAACACCGGGCTCTGGAACGTCTCAAGCTGCTGCGCGTCCGTCTTGGTCGCCTCCGAAGCCGCGTGGATCACCTGGTTCATCACCACAAACACACCCTGCCCCCGCGCCCGCGGCTCCAGCACCGTCCGGATCGCCGCCGAGAGGTTCACCGGCCCGTCAAAGCCCGGCTCGTTCACTGTCCGCATCGCCCCCACCACCGCTGCCGGCTTCTCACTCACGTGCCGCAAGTCCAGCAGGTATGCCGTCTCCTCCAGAGTGTCCGTCCCGTGGGTCACCACCGCGCCGGCGATGTCGTCGCGCTTGAGTTCGCGCCGCAGGACCTCTGATACCTCCCACATGCGAGCCGGCGTCATGTGCGGCCCGGGATACTGGCCGAACTCGATCACCTCCAACTCGGCAAGATCCCGGAGCGCGGGATCGTGCTCCAGCAAATCCTCCCCGCTCAAAGACGGAATCGCTCCGCCTGTCGCGGTATCGATCCTCATCCCGATCGTCCCGCCGGTAAACACCAATAGCACCTTTGGCATCATCCTCATTCTCCACCGGCGCGCGGGCGTTACGCTGTTTCTCCTTTGCTATACTCTGCCTGTGCCCGACGCGCCAGTCGGCCTCGGCGCTTGGCCGGAGCCCCCGCCTTTGCGGCACGGGCACTGGCCTCGATCATCCTATGGGCTCCTTCCTGATCGTCTCCGCACCCACCCCGTACCTGGCCCGCCAGGCTCGCGAACGCGCCCTACCCGCCGCCGTTTCCCTCAACCTCGGCGCCCCCGCCATCCACGACGACGGTCCCGTCCAGGTAGTCCTGTTCCCGCCGCTCGCCAAACCGGCTCTCCCCCTCGCCCATCGCCCTGATTCTCCTTTCTGGGTTGCTACGGCCGGCGCGCCCATCTGCCGCGGCGCTGCCCCGCCCGCGCTCAACGCGCTCCTCACCGCCGAATACGACGCCCCTGGCGCCCTCCTCGAATCTGACCTCGATCACCTCGAAGGCCTATTCGCCCTCTTCTGTGGGCTCACAGGCTCGCCGTCCGTTTGGATTGTCACCGACCGCCTCGGCAGCTTTCACGTCTACCAGGCCGCTCTCGGCGATGCCCTCGTCCTCTCCAACTCCGCGCTGCTGCTCGCCTCCCTCACCCGCCCCGCGCTGGATCCCGCCGCCGCGCGCCACTTCCTGAACACGGGCTCCGTCTTCGGCGGCCGCAGCCTGTTCGAAGGTGTCCGTAAGCTCCCGGCCGCCTCCGTCTTCGAGTGCTCCAACGGCGCGCTTCGCTTTGTCCGCCGCCACTGGGACATCGCCACCAAGTTCCACGGCGCCGGACCCCCTCCTCCCTCCGTCGGCGATACGGCCCGCTCCCTGGTGGAGGCCATGGACGCCAT
>JACRKW010000108.1 GCA_016215215.1 Acidobacteriota bacterium | reverse complement strand
GGCAAGCGGGCGATGCAGTCCCGAGAGCGATCATCCTGTTCGGACCTCCGGGGTCGGGAAAGGGTACCCAGGCGCAACTCCTGAAGGCAACGCTGCGGGCGCCTCACATTTCCACCGGGGACATGCTCCGGGAGAGGATTGCCTCCGGCGATTCGCTGGGTTTGCAGGTCAAGGAGGTGATGCAGGCAGGGCGTTTGGTGCCGGATGAAGTTGTGAACCAGTTGGTGGAGGACCGAATCGGCTCGGCGGACTGCGCCGGCGGTTTCATTCTGGACGGCTACCCGAGAACGATCCGGCAGGCCGAGGAGTTGGATGGCAAGTTGAAGCGGCGTGGCTTTGCGCCGGTGGTGATCCACTTGAAGGTGGATTACAATAAGATTATCGCCCGTATCGCGGGCCGCCGGCAGTGCCCGGTCTGCGGAACGCTGTACAGTTTGAGTTCCAACCCGCCCCGGCGTTCGGATTTGTGTGACAAGGACGGCGCCGTGCTGGCGGTTCGAGATGACGACCGGGAGGCCGTGATCCGGGAGCGCCTGGAGGCCTACGACAGGCAGACGCGGCCGCTGCTGGACTATTTCGCCGCTACGGGCAACCCGTTCCATGAACTGGACGGCAGTGAAGGTTCGCCCCAGGAGATCCTGAGCCGGATCGCCGGGGCGTTGAGATTGGGATGATCATCAGGAAGAGTCCGGCGGAGTTGGAGAAGATGAGGCGCGCCGGCCTCCTGGTGCACGAGATTTTGAAGCATCTCCAGGAGATGGTGTCCGAAGGAGTGACGACGCTGGACCTGGAGACAGCCGCCGAGAAGATGATTCGGGATGCCGGCGCCAAGCCGGCGTTCAAGGGTTATTTCGTGCCGGCCGCCGGGGGCAAGTACCCTTTCGTACTCTGCACTTCGGTCAACCACGAAGTGGTGCACGGGATGCCGTCGGCCAAGAGGGTTTTGAAGGCCGGGGACATAGTCTCGGTCGACACCGGGGTATCGCTGGAAGGCTATTTCGGCGATTCAGCAGTAACCATCCCGGTGGGAGAGGTGAGTGAGCAGGTGCGCAGGCTGCTGCGCGTGACGTCGGAGTCGCTGGACCTGGCCATCGATCAGATGCGGGCCGGCAACCGGCTCTTTGACGTGTGCGGTGTAGTAGAGCGGCACGTGACCTCGAACGGTTTTTCGATCGTGCGCGAGTATGTCGGGCACGGGATTGGGACCTCGCTCCACGAAGAGCCGCAGGTTCCGAACTACGTAGACCGGCGGAACGAGAATCCGCGGTTGAAGGAAGGCATGGTTCTGGCAATTGAACCGATGGTGAATGCGGGCCGACCGGAGACCAAGGTGATGCCGGACCGCTGGACCGCAGTGACGAAGGACGGCAGCTACGCAGCCCACTTCGAACATTGCGTGGCAGTGACGGCCAATGGGCCGTGGGTACTGACCCGGCCGTGAACGGGAGCGTAGTTGAGATTCTGCCGGCTCTGACCTACAAAGTGGAGTTGGCCGATCGCCGGACCGTTCTGGCGCACTTGGCGCCGGCGGTCAAGCGAGGGTTTGTCCGGTTGAGGCTGCGAGATCAGGTCGAGGTGGAACTAACCGCCTCCGATCCGGGCCGCGGCCGGATTGTGAAAGTGATCGGGCCCGAACGAGAGTAAGGGCAGTAAAGCGAGCCCCGAGCGGAAGCGGAGGGTTACCAAAGAGGCAACCAATGAAAGTCCGGGCATCGGTCAAGAAGATGTGCGACAAATGCAAGATCATCCACCGCGAAGGCGTTGTGCGGGTGATCTGCGTGAATCCGAAGCATAAGCAGCGGCAGGGCTAAGAGGAGAGAAGAGGAACCATGGCGCGTATCGCAGGTGTGGATCTGCCGGCCCGCAAGCAGGCGCAGATCGGGCTGACATACATTTACGGGATCGGGCGCACGCGCGCCCAGTCGATCCTGCACCGGGCCGGCATCGCCCCGGAGAAGAAGATCGGCGACCTGGCTGAGGACGAGATCAGCCGTATCCGCCAGATTCTGGAAGAAGAGGGAGCCGTGGAGGGCGATCTGCGGAAGGAACTTTCGATGGGCATCAAGCGGCTCATCGAGATGGGCTCCTACCGCGGGTTGCGGCACCGCCGCAGCCTGCCGGTGCGGGGGCAACGCACGCACACCAACGCCCGTACGCGGAAGGGACCGCGCCGCGGAACCGTGGCCAACAAGAAGAAAGCCGGCGTGAAGTAGTCCCGGCAGAGAGAAACGGACTGAAGCAAGATGGCCAAACAGCAAGCAAAGGGCAGCAAGAAGAAGTCCTTCAAGAAGAAGGAGAAGAAGAACGTACCGATTGGCCTGTGCCACATCCAGGCGACGTTCAACAACACAATCGTCACGTTCACCGATCCGGTCGGCAACACGCTGGCCTGGTCCAGTTCCGGTTCTCTCGGCTTCCGCGGCTCGCGCAAGGGCACTCCCTTTGCCGCGCAGCAGGCGTCGCTGACCGCGGCCAACAAGGCCAAGGAGAGCGGCCTGAGGCAAGTGGAGGTTCGCGTAGCTGGGCCGGGTTCGGGGCGCGAATCGGCGATCCGGGCGCTGGCAACGGCGGGGATCGAAGTGCGGCTCATCCGGGACACCACCCCGATTCCGCACAACGGGTGCCGTCCGCCGAAGAAGCGCCGCGTTTGAGGCTCCAAAGAGGGGCAGCGGCAGGCCTGCCCATCCAGAGGCGCCCAGTCCGGTGTCTCCATTTGGACACGAACGTGCAACAAGCGCGCAAAGAGTGCTAGGATTTATAAGGGTCCCTCTGCGGCCCGATAACAGGGACCGGGCGCGACGTTCGGCAATCCCTGGCAAGCAGGAAGAAGCGGTGCTTCCCCAGTGCCGCGTAAACTGCACCTCGATCAGCAGGTAGTTTGAAGGAGGTCCATTGGCTCGTTATATTGGCCCGGTCTGCCGGCAGTGCAGACGTGATGGGATGAAGCTGTTCCTCAAGGGCGCGCGCTGCTACAGCGAGAAGTGCGCCATTGAGAAGAGAAACTTTCCCCCCGGACAACATGGCAAAGCCCGCAAGCCGAAGATCGTCGGCTACGGCCTGCAGTTGCGTGAGAAGCAGAAGGCAAAGCGCTATTACGGCGTAGCTGAGATCCAGTTTCGCAACCTGTTTGAGAAGGCGGCCCGCCAAAAGGGCGTGACCGGCGAAAACCTGCTGGGCATGCTGGAGCGCCGGCTGGACAACATTGTCTACAAGGTGGGCTTCGGCACATCTCGCGCCATGGCAAGACAGTTGGTGCGGCACGGTCACATCGCCGTCAACGGCAAGAAGGTGGACATCCCCTCCTACATCGTTCGCCCGAACGATGTCGTCGAGATTCGAGAGAAGAGCCGGCTGAACGCGGCGGTCCAGGGCGCTCTGGAGGCGACGGCGCATTTGCCTTCGCCCAACTGGATAGAGGTTGACCGGACGAACCTGAAGGCCCGGCTGCTCAACAGCCCAAAGCGCGAAGACCTCGTCCAGATCAAGCTCGAAGAGCAACTGATCGTCGAGTTGTACTCGAAGTAAGAGGAGCGAGCGATGTTCAAAGGATTCCAGAAACCCAAGCGGCTGGTCGCGAATACCGAGAATCTCACCGAACGGTATGGCATGTTCACAGCCCAGCCATTCGAACGCGGTTTCGGGACGACCATCGGAAACGCGCTGCGACGCATCCTGCTGAGCTCCATCGAGGGCGCGGCCATTACGGCCGTGCGCATCGACGGAGTGGAGCACGAGTTCAGCCCGATTCCCGGCGTGGTCGAGGACGCGACCGACATCATCCTCAACCTGAAGCAGGTGCCGTTCAAGATGATGGACGACGGCGTGAAGACCATCACGCTACGCGTCGATCAGCCCGGCGAAGTCACCTCGGCCAACATTGAAACGGGACCGGACGTGGAGGTGCTGGACCGCAATCTCCACATCGCCACGGTCTCCACTGGCGGCAAGCTGCACGTGGAAATGCGCATGAAGCAGGGCCGCGGCTACATCAGCCGGGACCGCAACTTTGACGAGGACCTGCCGGTCGGCTACATCCCGATCGACTCAGTGCACTCGCCCGTGCGCAAGGTCAAGTACACGGTGGAGGCCGCGCGCCTCGGCCAGATGACCGACTACGACAAGCTCATTCTGGAGCTGTGGACCAACGGCGCCGTCTCGCCGCAGGATTCCATCGGTCTGGCGGCCAAACTGTTGAAGGACCACATGACTATCTTCATCAACTTCGAGGAGACCCCCGAAGTGGTGGAGGAGATCATCGAACGCGCCGCAGGCCACATGAACGAAGTGCTCAACCGCTCGGTGGAAGAGCTCGAGCTCAGTGTCCGCTCCTATAACTGCCTGAAGAACGCCAACATCCAGTCCATCGGCGACCTAGTCCAGAAGAGCGAGGCCGAAATGCTCAGGACCAAGAACTTCGGGCGCAAGTCGTTGAACGAGATCAAGGAGATCCTGGCTGGACTGGGCCTCTCATTCGGCATGAAGATCGACGCTTCCGGACGCCTGGTTGGCCCCAGCGGTTCTCCCGCCGCGCTGACCGAAAGCGAACTGGCGGAGTTGGGCGAGTAGCCGGCAACGGCCCGGGAGTCAGGGAAAAGTGAAATGAGACATAAGAGAGCAGGATTCAAACTCAAGCGCGACACCAGCGCCCGCCGCGCCCTGTTGCGCGGCCTGATCACCAGCGTGATTGAGAACGAAGGCGAACGCATCGTCACCACCGTGCCGAAGGCCAAAGCCGCCAAGCCCTTGCTGGACAAGATGATCACGCTCGGCAAGCAGGATACCCTCCACGCGCGGCGCCAGGCGGCCGCGTACCTTATGACGCCGTCCTCGGTCAAGAAGCTGTTCGACAAGCTTGGACCCCGCTTCGCCCAGCGCAACGGAGGCTACTCGCAGATCATCCGCGTCGGCTGGCGCAAAGGTGATGGCGCCGAACAGGCGATTCTCCAGCTCGTCGGTTCGCAACTGATCAAGCGGGCCGAGGATCGCGCCAAGCGGCGCGAAGAGCGCCTCAAGGCCATGCGCGAAGGTCGCGAAGGCGACGAAGGCACTGACGCCAAAGAATAGAAACGAAAGCAGATCCATTTCATTCTACGGAGCGGGATCCCCGAATAGGGGGGTCCCGCTTTTTCTTTGTTCGGATGGCTCTACGAGCCGTGGCCGGCGAACGGCTGAGGATGTGAGTGTTCTTGCATCAGATGTATTGACAAGAATCCTAGATTATCGTATAGTTGAACTATCAGATCTTGCTGATAGGAGAACAGAAGATATGAACAACATCTCACGTCGATCCACTTTGCCCGGCTTTGAGGTCTTCCCCTCGGCCGGACTCGCCCTCTTCGAGGACACGATCAACCGCCTCTTCAGCGAACCGGCTGCGGCGCGCCCTTGGTCTCCTGCGGTCGATATCGCCGAGAGTGAGAATGAACTCGTCCTGACGGCCGATTTGCCCGGCATCAAGATGGAAGACATCGACATCAGAATCGAGGACGGCGCCCTCACGCTGAGCGGCAAGCGCGACTTCGTCAAGAGCGAGGAAAATGGCGGGTATCACCGCATTGAACGCAGCTATGGCGCGTTTCGCCGCGCCTTCGCCATCCCGGAAACCGTCGACACCGAGAAGGTGGAAGCCGCCTACGACCTCGGTGTGCTGACCGTACGGCTCCCGAAGATGGAGATCGCCAAGCCGAAGACCATCAAGGTCTCAGTGGGCAAGAACTGACCAAGGTTGACTTGCGGACCCCGGTGAGTCCCGGGGTCCGGTCACTCCAGGCGGAAGTTCAATTCGACATCGGCGGCGACCGCCACCGGCTTACCGTCCTTCATGCCGGGCTTGAACTTCCAGCCCATCAGGGCCTTGATGGCCTGCTCCTGCAGTCCCATGTCAGACGGCGCGTCTTTGCCGGAATCGCGCTGGACGAGGCGGGCCTTTGTGACCCGGATCTCAGATGGCTTCCCCTCGGCGGTCACGACAATGGCCAGGACGATGATTCCTTCAATGCGCGCGTCCTTGGCTTCCTTCGTGTAGGCAGCTTCAACTTTGAAAATGGGAACAGGCGCTGAAACGCCTTCCCCGATCCTATACGGGCCCTGCGCAACCATGCTCAGGGACCACAGGAACAAGAAGGCCGATTTGATCATGTGGATACCTCTCTCTGCCTGATACGCCGCGGCCGGTCTGGCCGTTTCCGTTGGACTCGGAAAAGTCGCGGTTGAAGGGTGTTCAGACCCCTTCGAGCCGCAGGAATTGACGCTAACGAAAGGCCTTGGATAGACTGGAAGGGTACCTCAGGCCCCGCGGCGTGCCCGCGAGGCAGCCTAAGCCCACCATCCCAGTTCCCAGGAGGGAATCGAGTTGCCCGACGTCAGCCGTCACATTTTCACATCGGAGTCCGTCACCGAAGGACACCCGGACAAGATTGCCGATCAGGTCAGTGATGCCGTCCTGGACGCCATCCTCAAGGAAGACCCCACGGGCCGCGTGGCCTGTGAAACGCTGGTCACCACCGGCACCTGTATTGTGGCGGGTGAAATCACCACCACCAATCTCAAGTTCTTCAAGGACATCCCCGACCTGGCGCGGGAAGTGATCCGCGACATCGGCTTCACCAGTTCCGACTACGGCTTCGACTACAAATCCTGCTCGGTGATGAACCTGATCCACGGCCAGTCGCCGCACATCGCCATGGGCGTGGACACCGGCGGGGCGGGCGACCAGGGCCTGATGTTCGGCTACGCCTGCGACGAGACCGCCGAACTGATGCCGCTGCCCATCATGCTGGCCCACAAACTGGTAATGCGGCTTTCGGAGGCCCGCAACAAGGGCGAGGTGGCCCATCTGCGGCCCGACGGGAAGAGCCAGGTGAGCGTGGAGTACGTGAACGGCAAGCCTGCGCGCATCGACGCCATCGTGGTCTCCACGCAGCACGACCCTCACCCCTCAAAGCCCAACGCCATGCCCGACGGCCTGGTGGAGGCCATTCGGCGCGACATCATCGGCAAGGTAGTGCCAGAGTCGATGGTCGACGCCGGCACCAAGTTCCACATCAACCCTACCGGTTGTTTCGAGGTCGGCGGGCCGCACGGCGACACAGGCCTCACGGGCCGCAAGATCATCGTCGACACTTACGGCGGCATGGGCCGTCACGGCGGAGGGGCTTTCTCGGGTAAGGATCCGACGAAGGTGGACCGCTCGGCCTGCTACATGGCGCGCTACATCGCCAAGAATATCGTGGCCGCCGGCCTGGCTTCGCGCTGCGAAGTGCAGCTCGCTTATGCCATTGGCGTGGCCGATCCGGTCAGCGTCCTGGTCTCGACCTTCGGCACTGGGCTGATCGACGAAGAGCGCATGACCGAACTGGTTCGTGCGCATTTCCCGCTCAAACCCAAGGGCATCATCGACCATTTGAAGCTGCGCCGGCCCATCTTCCGCGCCACGGCCGCTTTCGGCCATTTCGGCCGCACGGGCGAGGGTTTCACCTGGGAGCTGACCGACAAGGCAGACGCCCTGCGCGACGATGCCCGCATCGCCACCGCTTCCAGGTAGTTCAGAATGCCGCACGGCGACGATCCGTGCGAAACTGGTGATTTAGGCCTACAAGTCACACGCAGAACTCACCGGGGCGGGCCTGTCAGGGCCCGCCTCTTGGTGTGTGGAGGTTCCCGAATTGGCACTCATTGAAGGTTGCAAGCACGTCCTCGACATCCACATCCCGGCCGACGTAGTCGCCGCCGAGATCGAAAAGGTGGTGGAGAAGGTTCGCGCGAAGGCGCACATCCAGGGTTTCCGCCCAGGCAAGGCACCGGCCAGCATCATCCGCACCCGCTACATGGGGGACATCCGCCAGGAGGCGCTCGAGAACCTGATTCCAGCCCACATCGAGAAGGAATGCGTGAAGGAGAATCTCCACGTGGTGTCGCGGCCCAGCGTGAAGGAACTGCATTTCCACGAGGGTGAAGCGGTGCACTTCAAGGCTGAGTTCGAGGTGGCCCCCGAGATCGAACTGAAGGAAGTTCGCGGGCTCAAGGTCGAATACGCCGAATCCGTCATTACGGACGCCGATGTGGATGAACGGATCAACGAGATCCGTGAATCCAAGGCGGAGTTCGTCAACGTGGATCCGCGCCCCGCGCAGGATGGGGACCACTGCCTGGTGTCGCTGGAATCCCTGGAGGGGATCGAAGGTGAGCCGATGAAGCAGGATGACATCAACATCCAGATTGGCGGAGCCGATACCTTTGAGTCCTTCACCGAGGCGCTCCGAGGGGTGGAGCCCGGCGACTCCCGGGAGGCCGAAATCACCTATCCGGCCGAGTACGCCGCCGCGCGGCTGGCAGGCAGGACCGTCCGCTTCAAAGTAACCCTGAAGCAGATTCGCTTGAAAGAGGCTCCGGAGCTGAACGACGAATTTGCGCGCGACCTGGGCGACTTCCAGAACATGGACGAGGTGCGGGAAGAGGTACGCAAGGCGATCTTCAGAGAACGGGAGTTCGCGGCCCAGTCAGAGGCCAAGAACAAGCTAGTGGACAAGCTGAGTGACATGCACGAATTCCCCGTGCCGGAAGCCTACGTCGAAAACCAGATCGAGAGCACCGTCGAATCCCAGCTCCGGCAGTGGAAAGCGCAAGGCATCGACATCTCGAAGATCAAGCTGGACTGGGACAAGCTGCGGGAGTCGCAATCGGATAAGGCGCGCCGCGACGTCAAGGCATCGCTGCTGCTGGGCAAGGTGGCCTCCACGGAGAATATCCACGTGACCGAGGAAGAGATCGACGCCGAAGTTCAACGCATCGCCCGGCAGAGACGCGAGCCGGTGGCCGCCGTGCGAATGAACATGGAGAAGGACGGCAGCCTGTCGCGCGCCGCCAACCGCATCATCACCGAGAAGACGCTGAACTTCCTCTTCGAACACGCCGTCAAGGAAGCACCGGCGGCGGCCGAATAGCCGCGCTCAGCGGCCGGCCGACCAGAGAATCGAACGCCGCACAAGCTGCCTGAACCAGGGCTGTTCGTGCGACTCGCGGCCGTGGCCCGGCTGCAGGTAGACGACGCGCGAATTCTGGTAGGGGCTTACCCAGCCGATCTCGACATCGCTGGTGGGGTGGTCGGTTGTGAGCAGCACCTGCACGTCGGCGCGATGCCACACCTGCTTGTAGGTTTCGTCGAAGAGGCGCATCTGCGGCAGGCCTTTCGTGATGGCATGGCCGGGCTTCGGGGTGGCGACCAGTTCGACGTCGTGAAGGTACTTCGACGCCTCGTACCCCGGCTCGGCCCTGAGCACATAACGGCCTCCCACCACTTCTTTCCACCACCATTCCCAGCTCTGGAAATCAGCGATGGCGTGGTGAAGGATGATGAGACCTTTGCCAGACTCCACAAACTCCCGTAAGTTCTGCCTGTGCTTCTCCGGCAGCGCCTCGGTCTGAATGGTGTCGTAGAGTACAACCACGTCGTACTGCTTTCGGAGATCGTTGCGGAAAGCGACGGGATGAGGGTCGACGTTCACCCGGATGTCGCGCCATTTCTCAAAGACGCCATAGAAGGACGACTCGTGGTCGTGGCCGCCGCTGACGAGCAATACCCGCACGGCATCCCTGTTCTTCGGGTTAAGGTCGATCAAAGCGGGCAACGACACCTTGGCAGTGGCGGCCCATTCCACCCCGCGGGCGTAGCTGGCAGTGAAACCAGGGGTGCGCATTGCGTCAAGGTCGTGGCCGAGCGCGGTGTGGAACATGCGTCCCTTGCCGTACGCGTTGGTCCATAGGAGCGGCTCCTGCTTGCCGTTGCCGCGGATCTTAGGAGAATCGAAGGCCGTGGCCAAAACGTGGATTCCTGGCTTGAGCCGGAAGTTGTGGTAAAGTTCGTCGCTCAGCAGGAACGAACTCGCCACACCCGCGGCGATGGGGTGTTCTTTATCCTCCCAACTGACCTGGTAGGCGTGCCGCTGAGCGTGGCCTGTACGCGGTTCCTTATCCGACCACACGGCGCCCACCATTTTGCCCCACTCGATCCACGGCTTCTGATAGACGCCAGTGCGGCCCATACGCTCGCTGAGCACGGCGGTCTCGCCGAACGGATAGCTGCCGGCGTGAACCACCACCAGGCCTTTGCCTCCGCTGACGAATTCCTCCACCGCCCTTTCCGTGGGAGCACCCCAGCGCGGGCCGCAGTAGTTTGAGACGAGGACGTCGTAGGGCTTCAGCGTGGCGGCCGACAAGCCCGACGGCTCCTCCGTCACCCGCACGTCGAAGCGCCCTGTCGACTGCAATACCTCGCGCAGGTAGGGCGTGGTGGAGCGCCAGTCGTGGTTGTTGCGCCCCGTAAGGATCAGTACGCGGATCTTGCCTTCCTCGAAGTAGAACTTGTCCGGGACTGGCGTGACCTGCGCCGCGGCGGTGAGACAGAGCAAAGCCACGATCCTAGACATCGGCCAGTACCTCGTTTAGATGCTGCAGCGACCGTTCAGCCTGCGCCGGAGTGCCGCATTCGACGGAGAGGACTCCTTCAAAGCCAGCGCTGCGGAGGATTGAAACCACACGGCGCCAATCGATCACCCCGTCGCCGCAGGCGCAGCCGACCGGCGTGCCGGTCACTTTGCCCTTTTCCGCCTCGGCGTGTTGCACCGAGATGTCCTTGGCGTGGATGTGCACCACTCGTCGTGAAACGGCCTGTAGACCTTCATAGGGGTCCTCGCCGCCGAGGTAGGCGTTGCCAGTGTCGTAGTTGATTCTGAGCATCGGTGAGTCCACCAGCGTGGCCACCCGCAGCAGCCCGGACGTCGTCTTGGTGATCGACTGGTGCGGTTCGATGCCGATGGCAATGCCATGGCGTTCGGCCAGGGGCAGGACCTTCTTCAGGGTGTACTTCATCACGTGCCAAATCTCGACGTCGTCGAGCCAGGAGGGCCGGATCCCCTCGTCGGTATTCACCACGGGGGCGCCCAGGGCCTTTGCGAAGCGGATCGCCTTCTCCAGGTAGGGCACGGAGATCTCCGGGCGCATCAGCGGGCAGTGCGCGGAGACGCCGGAACAGCGCACGTTATTTGCTTCGCAGATGTCCCTGATGAAGATCGGGTCGTCATCCATCGAGACGGAATGGAAGTAACCAGCCTCGCTCAACAGTTCCCTGCCGTTGTGCAGCATCGGCTCGATGTACTGGTAGCCGATCTGTGCGGCTCGCTCGACGCCAGCGGCGAAGGACTTGTCCTCGCAGCGGATGAACTCCATGTTGATGCCTGGTGTCATGTCACTTCTCCTGAGGATGCTCTAGACGTCCCACTTACTGTCCCAGAGCACGCGCTGTCGTTTCTGGTAGGCCAGGTTGCCGATGTGGCAGGCCATGGCGCCGTAGTGCCCATCCAATGCCGTGGCGTTGGGCCGCTGCCTGCTGCGCACACAATCCAGAAAATTACCCATGTGCGCCGGCTCCAGGCCTCCCTTGGCCGTGATGGGCTCGCCGCCGCCGGCCGGCAGGAAGCGGTAGCCATAGCGGAAGATACTCAACCGTCCCTTTTCGCCGAAGAAGACGATGTCGGCGGACTCCTGCGGGATCATGTCCGTAATGGTGGCTTCGAAGGTCACGTTGACCTTCTTGGGGTAGTCCAGGATGAAATTGATATTGTCCGCCGTGTCGCGGCCGTCATCGTACTGATAGATACCGCCCAGGGCTACGGCCGACAGCGGCCTGGTCAGACCCAGATACCAATGGACGACATCCACCATGTGAACAAACAAGCCACCGGTCTGCCCGCCGGTTGAAAACTCCCAGTAGGCAAAGCGGTTGAAGTACATCTGCGGATTCCACGGCCGCTTGGGCAGCCAACCTAGCACGGCGTTCCAGTCCAGGCCTTCGGGTTTCGTTTCCATCCCCGCAGGCACCTTGGTTAGATAACCGCCGTTGGCGTTCCACCAGGTGCGAACCAAGTGCACCGGGCCGATCACGCCGCTGTCAAAGAAGCGTTGCTTGGCCTCGATGAAGTGACTGATGGAGCGCTGCTGCACGCCCACTTGCACCACGCGCCCCGTCTCGCGCTGTGCCCTGACCACGTCGTGGCCCTGCATCGGCATCGACGTCATTGGTTTCTCGACGAAGACGTCCTTTCCGGCGCGCATCGCGTCGACCGCCATGCGCGAGTGCCAGTGATCGGTGGAGGCGACTATGACGGCGTCGACTTCCTTGCTTTCGAGCAGTTTGCGGTAGTCGGCGAACTGCCGAGGAGCGGTTCCGGGAAAGTCCTTCTGAACGGCGGCAGCGACCTCGTCGCTCCGCTGGCTCCAGGCATCGCAAAGAGCCACCGGCTCGGCGCCTCCGGCCGCCTTGGCCATCCGGAGCAGGTGGCGCCCGCGCCCGCCGCATCCGATCAGGCCGAGCCTGATCTTCTCATTGGCTCCGTGAACGCGTGCTGCGGAGGCGGCGGTGGAGGTGGCCGCCAGGAACGTGCGTCGAGAGAAATCGGAGGTAGGCATATCGATGTCCGCAACCATGATATGACTTGGCCGCCACTGGCGCTATTCTAGCGGCACAGGTTTTGTGAAGACGACATCAAGAGTGGAACCGGCGCGCAGTTCCACTTCACGCCCGCGCGTGAGCAGGGCCGTCGCCACGCCCACTCCCGCACCGATGCCTGCGCCAACTCCGGCACCCTGCCAGCCGCTGTTTGTCCAGTGGCCGACGGCGGCACCTGTGGCGGCGCCCGTGCCCGCCAGGATCGCCACTCGCGCAGCGTCGCGGCCCGCGTCCGATCCCTGCTTGATCGCACCCTCTTCCTTGGATGTCTTTTGCTCTGTTCCGCCGGGGTCGGCCGCCGCCACCTGCGGGCTGAACTTGAGCACCCTACCGTCGTGAAGGGTGAGCGTCTCCAGGCGCAAGGCCAGTTCGGCTCGTCCAGAGACTCGTCCGCTTCGTTTCGCGTGAACCACCAGGCCCTGCACGTGAGCGCCCACCGGCACGACGATGCGACCGCCCACGCTGAGGGGCGAGGCGGTGGTCATGTACACAAAGTCGCCCACCTGGGCCGTGGCCGTGTTCACGCTGTTGATCATGCGCAGCAGGACGTGCGTACCTGCGGGAATCTCCGGCGCTTCCGACAAGACCAGCGCCAGCATGAGTGAGGTCAGCATGTCGATCCTCTCAGGATTTTAGCGCGGCGCCGGTGGCTGCGATTCGGTCAAAGATGTCAACCGGCAGGGGAAAGACGATTGTGGTGTTGTGTTCGGCGCCTATCTCGACTAGCGTTTGCAAGTATCTGAGTTGGATCGCGGCTGGTTGTTGTTGCAGGACAGAGGCAGCCTCGGCCAGTTTCTGAGAGGCGGAGAACTCTCCTTCTGCGTGGATCACCTTGGCGCGGCGCTCGCGCTCCGCCTCCGCCTGGCGGGCGATGGCCCGGACCATCTGGTCGGGCAGATCCACTTGTTTCACCTCCACCATGGAGACCTTTACTCCCCACGCCGCCGTGTGGCTGTCGAGGATCGCTTGCAGGCGGGAGTTCAGCTTCTCCCGCTCGGAGAGAAGCGTGTCCAGGTCCACTTCGCCCAATACCGAGCGCAATGTCGTCTGACCCAGTTGTGATGTGGCGTAGAGGAAATTGCTCACCTCCAGCACGGCCAGGCTCGGATCCACAACGCGGAAGTAGATCACAGCGTTCACTTTCACGGTGACGTTGTCGTGCGTGACCACGTCTTGGGGCGGAACTTCGAATACCTCAACGCGGAGTGAGATCCGCACCATGCGGTCGATGGGCGCAAAGACCAGGATGATGCCGGGCCCCTTCGGTTGAGGCAACACGCGTCCCAGGCGGAAGATCACCCCACGTTCGTACTCACGCAGGATCTTGATGGAGGAAAGCACGTAGAGCACGATGATGAGCAAGGCGATCAGGGGAAGGGAGAAGGATTCGGGCATGGGGAGACTCCTATTCGACCATCAGTTCGAGGCCGCGCCGGGAAGTGATGCGGACCTGTGAATTGGCGGGGATTTCGCGCTCTGCCCGCGCGTTCCAGATGTCCCCGCGGAAAAGAACTTTGCCCTCAGGCGAGAGCGCCGTCAGCGTCACAGCTTCCGAGCCAGCGTAGGTTTCGCCTCCGGTCGCCGGACGCCTCAGGCGAGCGCGCACCACCAAAGTGACAAGAAAGGCAGAGATGAGTGCAAACGGAAGAGTCAGCAGCAGGGCGGTGGAGAGCCGGATGCGCATTTCCGGCACCGGGCTGTCCACCAGCAGCAGGGAGCCGAGCACCATGGCGACCACCCCTCCTCCGCCAAGAATCCCATGCGATGCGATCTTCGCCTCCAGGATGAAGAGCGCAACGGCCATCACGAGCAGCACCACGCCCGTCCAGTTCAGAGGCAGCACGGACAGGGACGAAAGGCCGAGCACCAATAAGACGGCGCCGGCCACGCCAGGCAGGATCAGGCCGGGTGAGGTGAATTCCAGGTAGATGCCCAGCACGCCCAGCAGCGTGAACGCCAGCGCCAGATTTGGATCGGACAGGGCAGTTTGTATGTCCTGCCGCAGCGTCGGGATGTAGTCGATCACGCGCACCCCGCCCAGTTCCAATTTCACGATCCTCCCGTCGAAGCGCTTCACCTCGCGTCCGTTGAGCCTTCCGAGAAGGTCGGCGTCGCTTGACGCGACCAACTCGATGAGGTGTTCACGCAAGGCCTCCTGCTCGGTGAAAGACTGGGATTCGAGGACCGCCTTTTGGGCCATGGCGGTGTTGCGCCCCCGGCGATCGGTCAGAGTGCGCAGGCCGGCGGCTGTGTCGCTTTCAATCTTCTTCTTGAGTATCTCGTCGGGCGTGCCGGCAAGCATCACGGGGTGCGCGGCGCCTGCGCGGGTTCCGGGGGCCATGGCGGCAAGGTCAGCAGCCTGGAGGAGGAGGAAGCCGGCCGAAGCCGCGCGGCCCCCGACACGGTGGACAAAGACGGCTACAGGAATGGGTGATGAGATGATCCGCTCAGTGGCTTGCCTTGTTGCCTCTAGGAATCCTCCGGGTGTATCGAGGCGAACCAGGACCAGACTACACCCATTCCGTTCGGCTTGTTGAATCGCCCGGGAGAGCACTTCCACCGTGACCGGGTGGATCACGGATTCAATGGTCACCCCGAGAACACAAGGAGAAGACTGCGCCGGTACGGCAGCAAGTACCGCGACCGCAAGCAGAGCAATCAGACGGGCCATCGATTGCCCCCTCGGCTTGAGTGTAGGGCCAATCGAAGACAAATGAAAGGGCCATCATTGAGCCGCCACGAACATTCTGGCGGTTCCGATCCCGGCGTCTCGAGAGCCAAATCGCCGGCCGGCCGTCCATCTCAGCAGGGGCTCCTGACGGCACTCCGAAGACAAAAGACCGGCCACGAGTGCATGCCAGGCATACAATGACATGTCATGCGCACTATTTGCTGGTTGACTCTGCTGGCGATGCCGGCCTGGGCCGGAGGTCATCGGATGTTGGTAACCGCCGTGGGTTCCAAGTACTGGATCGCCGGCGTACCGGTGAAGAACAGTGGCCTCCACGTGCGCGACGCGTTCCTTTCCTGGAGCCAGCCCGGTTTCCAGCATCCTGACATCCAGGCCGTTGCGGTGGATCCAGCCAATCCCAACGTGGTATTCCTGGCCGCCGGGAACGGGTGCATCCGCAGCGATGACGGCGGGAAGAGCTGGCGTATCACCACTTCCTGGGAAATGACGGAGTTGCGTGATGTGGCAATCGACCCGGAACGTCCCGGACACGTCTATGTGGCCTTGCCGGATGGCTTGGGCGTCTCCCGCGATGGGGGCAAAAGTTGGGCGAAGAAGGATGCCGGCTTGGCCCGGCGTTACACGCACACGGTGGCCGCCCACGGGGGGCGCGTTTTGCGAGGCGGAGAGTCCGGCATCTGGCTGAGCGAGGATGCGGGCGAGACGTGGCGCCAGGCGGCTGCCGCTGCGGCTGAGACCACCGACATCGTCCATTCGCCGCATAATCCCCAGGAGTGGATGGCAGTTACGCAGAAGGCGGGTCTCTGGCGATCCAGTGACGCCGGGCGGACTTGGTCTCACGTCGAAGGGGTGGACGGCTCGAAGACCATCTACAACGTTGCCTATGACCCTACGACGCCCGGCCGGGTGGCGGCCTCCGGTTGGGGCATCGGGGCGCTGGTTTCCGAGGATGGCGGCAAGAGCTGGTCACGCTGGCGGGCGGGAGAGATCTGGCGCGTCGCCTGGGATCCCGACGATCCGGGCCGACTGTACGCCGGGGCTCACGAGGACGCCCTATACGAGACCGGCAACCGTGGCAAGACATGGAAGAAGACCGGGCTGGACGGCACCATCATCTACGACATTGAATTCGCGCCAGAACCTGCGGCGAAGACCTTTGCCGAGCGCCGGCAGCGTGTTATCGAAGCCCACGCAGCGGCGGGCGAACGAGGCTCCTACGTCACTATCGCGGCCGCGTTGTGGCTGAAGCAGGATTGCTCGTGGTGTTCGACGAAGCTGATCGACCTGTTGAGGGAGCCCCAGGGCGATATGTTCTGGATGTTTCCAGTTACTGCCGTGGCGTATCTCGATCGTGGCCAGCTCAACGCCGAAGCGCGAGCCGCCCTGCGCAAGTCGTGGCGAACCTACATGCCCTACCGGGGCGACACCGAGAACCACTGGCTGCTTTACTACACTACGCTTTACCTCATGGCCCAAAAGTACAAGGGCGAGCCCGGCAGCGCCTGGTACACAGGCAAGAGCAGCGAAGAAAACATGAAGGAGGCCGCCGACTGGATCGACCATTGGATGAACCTGACCATCGAACGCGGACAGGGCGAGTATGATTGCACGCACTACATGGGCGTCTACTTCCTCCCCATGTCGTACCTCGCCGCATGGGCGGAGGACCCGCGCATGAAGCAACGCGCACGCATGATGCTGGAGTTGCTGATGGCGGACTTCGCCCCGGAAACGCTCAACGGGCTCTTCGCGGGGGCGCACGCCCGCACCGACGACCGGCAGGTCCGGGAGAAATGGGCCGGCGTCTCCAGCGACTTTGCGTGGCTCCTCTTTGGTTCGGGCTACCCCTACACCGGCTTCTTCAGCTACACCTCGCTGGCCGCGATGGCGGGATTGTTCGAACCGCCGCCTGTGATTCAGGCGATGGCCACCACGCGGGATAGCTGTTATACCCACCGGGAGACGAAGCGGACGCGCAACCGCTGGCGCTTCTACGACGAGAAGAACGGCGACGTTTACAAGACGACATACATGTGCCCGGACTACGCCGTCTCTTCCGACCAGGGCGGGCTCCTGCAGCCGGTTCAGCAACATTCCTGGGATGTCACCTGGGCGCTGCCGGATCCGCGCGGCCGGGAGAACACGCTCTTTGCGATGCACCCGTTTTCGGGCGTGCGGGAACTCCAGACCTACTTCACCTTCATGCCCGACTTCGGCACCGACATGGTCGTTCGGTCCAAGCGCACCTACGACTCGCCGGACAAGTTCCTCGGCGGCAGTTTCCATGAGCAGATCGCCCAGGACCGCGACACCATCATCGCGCTCTATGACATTCCCAAAGGCACGCGCTTCGAGCACATCAACGGCTTCTTTTCGAAGGATCTTGACCGGCTGGATGAGGATGCCAGTGGTTGGCTCTTCGCCTCCGGCGGCGGCGCCTGGATCGCCCTCCGCCCGCTCCAGCCCTACACCTGGAAGGCGATTGACGAGGGCGGCAAGAGGCTGGAAAGCGCCTTTCTCCAGAACGGGGTCATCATGCAGGTGGCTTCGGCCCGGGAGTTCGGCTCGTGGGAGGAGTTCAAGACTAAGGTGCGTGGCCTGGAATTGAGCTTCGGGATGGCGCCGCACGCCAGAGTACGCTTCCGCTCCTTGCGCGGCGCATTGCTGGAGTGCGAGTGGGGCCTGCCCGCGAGGGTCGATGGCGCACCGCTGGACCGCGCGAGGTGGAAGATGTATGAGGGGCCGTGGGTCAACCAGGAGCGCGGTTCGCGCACTGTCACGCTACGTGGCAGCGGCAGGGAGCGCCTGCTAGACTTCAGTCATTGGGAAGCAAGGGATGTGAAGTAGTCCGTACAAGGGAGACTATTGATGCTGGGACGTATCGTTTTGGGAATGACCATCTGCGCCGGGATCTTGCCCGCACAGGATGTTGTGGTGAAGAACCTGGCGGCGCTATTCACCGGCTACCGCGCTAATATCTTGGAGGCTTTGGGGAAGGTGAAGCCGGAGGATTACGGCTTCAAACCGTCGTCCGACGTGCGCACTATGCGTGAGCAGTTCGCCCACATCGCCGACGCCAACTATGCCATCTGCTCCGGGCTCAAGGGCGAGGCCAATCCAAACAGCTCACCCTTGGAGAAGAAAGACCTTGGCAGGGCCGAACTGACCAAGGCGGTAGCGGATTCCTTCGACTACTGCACTGCTGCAATGGAGGGCTGGAGCGACGCAAAGTTCTCCGAGATGGTCAAGCGCGGCACGGTCGAGCGCCCCAAGGCCTATCACGCGATGCACCTGCTGGAGCACACGGGTCTGCACTACGGCAACCTGGTGACCTACATGCGCATGAAGGGGATAGTGCCGCCCGAAACCGAGAGACGCCAGCAGGCTGCGCGGCCGGCGCCGGCCAAATAGCGACGCCGGGCGTCCCTGGCTGTATGATGGGGAGGCCATGACGCCGATCAGTCGCAGAAGGGCGCTCGGAGCGGCGGCCGCGCCTGCCTTCATCCAAAGCAAAACCGCCCCGCCGAACCTGCTCCTCATCCTTTCCGACGACCACAGTGTGCCCTATCTGGGCGCCTATGGCGCGAAGTACATGTCCACACCGAATCTGGACCGATTCGCGTCGGAGGCTATCCGCTTTGACAAGGCCTTCACCGTGGCGCCGCAGTGTGTACCCTCGCGGGCGGCATATCTGACAGGCCGCAGCCCCGTGGCCGTGCGCATGGGGAGGTTCTCCGCGCCCATGCCGCCGGAAATCGTCAGTTTGCCGGAGATGCTCAAGGAGCGAGGTTACGCCACCGGCGTCTGTGGCCGGTATTTCCACCTCAACGGCGTCATCAAGTCGAGCGAGGCGACGCGGGCGACCTATGACAAGTACGGTCTGCAGACCTGGCAGCGGCGCGTGGACTACATGGACGTTTCACCGCAGCAGGGCACGGCCGCCAAGTTCGATCAGTTCCTGCAAGCCCAAGGGAAGGGTAAGCCGTTCTTCTTCTGGATCAATTACAGCGATCCACACCACGTGTGGGACAAGGACGCAGGCCGTGTGGATCCGGGCAAGATCCAACTGCCGCCGCATCTGCCCGACCTGCCGGGCGTGCGGGGCGACCTGGCCCGCTACTGCGGCGAGGTGGAACGCATGGACGGCTTCTTCCAGCAGGCGATGGACGTCCTGAAGAAGCATGGGATTGAAGAAAACACGCTGGTCGTCTTTGCGGGCGACAACGGAATGGCCTTCCCGCATGGCAAGGGCTCACTGTACGACCCGGGCCTGAACGTGCCGGCGATGGCACGCTGGCCGGGCCGCATCAAGGGCGGATCCTCGACCAGATCGATGATCTCCGGGGAGGACCTCACGCCCACGTTTCTCGATGCCGCCGGGATGAAACCTTTAGGGGAGATGACGGGCCGCAGTTGGCTGCCGCTGGCCACCGGCGGGGCCTACGAGCCGCGCCGGCACATCTTCGGGCAGCGTCTGCCGCACGGCAACGCGCCGTTCACGCCCCAGACCAGGGCGGCGAACTTCGATCTCTCCCGTTGTGTCCGCAGCGACCGCTGGAAGCTGATCTACAACTGCACCCCACAGATGGAGTATTGGCCCGTGGACAGCGCCGCAGACCCCGGATGGCAGGAGATGCTCGCGGCCCACCGCGAGGGGCGTCTGAAACCAGAACACGAACGGGCCTACTTCCAGCGGCCACGGTCGGTCATGGAGTTGTTCGACCTGGACGCCGACCCTGGCGAGTTAAACAACCTGGCCGGGAGGCCCGAGACGGCCAGCGTGGAACGCGAACTGGCGCTGGCTCTGCACGAGCGCATGATCGTCGACTTCGACTTCCTGCCTCCGCCCTTCGCCAACTAATCGCGCAGTCAGTCGTCGAGTTCGAGCATGACCAGTCCCGAGCCGAGTTTTGGATAGAAGTAGGTGGACTTCTGTGGCAGCACCTGGCCAGCGAAAGAGACGCGGGCCATGCCATCGATGGGCAAATCTTCCAGCAGGAAGGCGATCTGACCGCGGCCCTCACGGATCTCCGCCAGCGCCTCCTCGCGAGTGCGCCTATAGCGCAAGTTCGTTCCCGCGGTGACGGTTTCCGGCGTGATTCCCAGTAGCGGCGTCAGGATCGACTCCTGCAGTACGGCTACGTTCAGTGCGCCCGCCGGGGCAGGGATGTCGGCGTGAAACTCGCCGGTGGCCATCGCCAGACCGAAGCGGATGCGCCCGGGAGGCGATACGAGCGGATCAATACCCGCTCCTACGTTTGGAAGGCGTCCGAGAAACGCCGCCGGGTCGAAGTTCTTCACCGAATGCACAATGCGGTGAGTGGCAAAACAACGCAGGCCGGGGGATTGGAGACTGACGAAGGT
>JACRKW010000107.1 GCA_016215215.1 Acidobacteriota bacterium | reverse complement strand
GTGACGATTGATCCGGAAGCGGCGGGCGACGCCGAGATGCTCTCCGACATGGTGATGGCGGCATTCAACGAGGCGGCGCGCAAAGTGGACGAGGAGGCGCAGAAGAAGACCTCCGGGATGCTGGGCGGCATGGGCCTGCCGCCGGGCCTGTTCTAGCCTGGGATACAGACTGTCATGCCTGACTTCGCCGAACCGCTGGCACGCTTGATCCAGGAGGTGAAACGCCTGCCGGGAGTGGGCCAGAAATCGGCCCAGAGGATCGCCTTCCACATTCTGCGGGCGGCGCGCGAGGACGTGGACCGGCTGTGCACCGCGCTGGTGGACGTGAAGGAGAAGCTGGGGCTGTGCGCGGTGTGCAACAACATCAGCGACGCCGAGACGTGCCTCTACTGCCGTGATCCGCACAGGGACAAGAAGCGGATCTGCGTGGTGGAGGAGCCGCACAACATCGTGCCGATCGAGACGACGCGGACTTTCGCCGGGATGTACCACGTGCTGCACGGCTCCATCAGCCCGCTGCGCGGCGTGGGTCCGGAGCAATTGCGGATCAAGGAACTGCTGGCGCGGCTGGCCGACAGCGAGGTGGAAGAGATCATCCTGGCGACCAACCCGACGGTGGAGGGCGAGGCGACGGCGGTGTACATGGCACGCCTGTTGAAGCCTTTGGGGCTGAAAGTGACAAGGATCGCAATGGGAATTCCAGTAGGCAGCGACCTGGAGTACGCCGATGAGGTGACCATGGCGAAGTCGTTGGAGAACCGGCGGGAGATGTAGCGATGCGACTGCTGATCGGGTTGATGCTGCTGGCCTCGGTTGGGTTCGCGCAGGACCGGATGCGGATGTGGGAGGAGTTCTCAGGTTTCCTGCGCATCCCGAACACGGCGGACGATCCGGCGGGGCTGCGGCGCAACGCGGAGTGGATCCGGAACGCATTCGAACGGCGCGGGGTGGAGACGCGACTGCTGGAGGTGGCGGGCGCGCCGCCTGTGGTCTTCGGCCAGATGCGGTTCTCCGGGGTGAAGCAGACGGCGGTCTTTTACGCGCACTACGACGGGCAGCCCGTGGATCCGACGCAGTGGCAGGGGAGCGGGCCGTTTGTGCCATCGCTGCGGGGCGGGCGGTTCCAGGACGACGAAACGCGGATCTACGCGCGGTCGGTGGCCGACGACAAGGCGCCGATCATGGCGATGCTGTGGGCGCTGGATCGTATGATCGCGAGCGGGGGGAGGCCTGGCGTTAACCTGAAATTCGTGTTCGAGGGCGAGGAGGAGTCCGGCTCGCGCAACCTGGGGCGCATCCTGGCGGCGCACAAGGCGGCTGTGGCGGCCGATTACTGGCTGATCTGCGACGGACCGGTGCACCAGTCGCGGCGGATGCAGGTGTACTTTGGCGCGCGCGGCGTGACGGGCTTCAACCTGACGGTATACGGGCCGAGCCGCGAGCTGCATTCGGGGCATTACGGCAACTGGGCTCCGAACCCGGCGATGATGCTGGCGCGGCTGCTGGCCTCGATGAAGGACGACGAGGGGCGGGTGACGATCGACGGGTTCTATGACGGCGTCGAGCCGCTGAGCGTCTCCGAGCGGTCGGCTCTGGAAACTGCACCGTCGGTGGACGAAGAGATCCTGCGCGACATTCTGGTGATGCGTCCAGAGGGCTCGCCGCGGAGGCTTGTCGAGGCCATCAACCAGCCTTCGCTGAACGTGCGCGGGCTGGAGAGCGGAGCGGTGGGCGGCGCGGCGCGCAACGTGGTTCCGGCAAAGGCCGCGGCGTCGGTGGACATCCGGCTGGTGAAGGGCAACGATCCCCGGGCGATGCTCGAAAAGGTGAAGGCGCACATCCGCGGCCTCGGCTATTTTCTGGTGGAAGACAGGGAACCCACCGAAGCCGAGCGGCTGCGCTGGCCGAAGGTGGCGCGGATGGACTCTTCTGAAGGCGGCTATAGGGCGGTCCGCACGTCGATGGACCTGCCGGTATCGCAGCAGGTGATTACGGCTCTGGAGCGGGTGCACGGGCCGGTGGTGAAGATGCCGACGCTGGGAGGCAGCGTGCCGCTGGCGATCATCGAGGACGTGGTGGCCGTACCGCTGATCGGGATCCCAATCGTGAACCACGACAACAACCAGCACAGCCACAACGAGAATCTGCGGCTGAAGAACTTGTGGGACGGCGTAGCGACGTTCGAGGCGCTGTTTACGATGGCAGCACGTTGAAGGGCGACTCCTCGGCGAGGCCGCCGGCGGTGAGACCACCGATCTTCAACTCCACAAGCCGGTTGGCAGGGCGGTGGGCGGCGAGGTCGACGGCGAGGTAGTTTTCGGGGAGAGCCTTGCCGTTGTCGAGTGTGACGGCGCGCAAAGTTCGGCCGATCTGGGCGCGGCGGAATGCGAGGTTCTTCTTTTCGGCCAGTTCACGCAGGAGACGTGTGCGCTGCTTGCGGAGCGGGTGGGGAACCTGGCCGGAGTCGGAGAAGGCGGGTGTGCCGGGGCGGGCGGAGTAAGTGAAGACGTGAAGGTAGGTGAGGGGCAGGCGTTCGATGAATTCGAAGGTCTGGCGGAAGTCGTCGTCAGACTCGCCGGGGAAACCGGTCATGACGTCGGCGCCGAATGCGGCATGGGGCAGAAGCCGATGGGCGCGGAGGATGCGGTCCTCGTAGTGCCGGGTGCGGTAGCGGCGTTTCATGCGGCGCAGAACGGAATCGGAGCCCGACTGCAGGGGGGCGTGGACGTGCGCGGCGATGCGCGGGGAGGCGGCCATCAGATCGAGCAAGTCGTCGGAGAGGTCCATGGGCTCGACGGAGCTGATGCGGAGACGCTCGACAGAGGTCTGTTCGAGGATGAGGCGCAGGAGCCCGTCCAGTCGTAGGCGGCGTTCGGGCTCGAAGCCCGCTTCCCTGCCCCAGCGGCCCAGATTGATACCGGTGAGGACGATTTCGCGGTAGGTCCCGGCGAGGGACCGGATTTCGGCCAGCACCTGCTGGGTGGACATGCTGCGGCTGCGGCCGCGCACCGAAGGGATGATGCAGAAGGTACAGGGGTTGTTGCAGCCCTCCTGGATCTTGAGGTTGGGGCGGGTGCGGTCTCCAAAGGCGTCGTCGACAGGCGAGGAAAGAAAGTCGCGGGCTTCCCTGATGTCGCCGACAATGATCTCGCAGGCGGGGACCTGGCCGTGGTAATCGGCAGCGGGAAGGAGGCCGGGGAGAAGGTCAGGGATCTGGGTTTTGTGGGAGTTCCCAACGACCCAGGTGACACCGGGGATCTGGCTGAGCTCGGCGGGGGAGCGCTGGGCGTAGCAGCCGGTGACCAGGATGCGGGCGCCTGGGTTTTCACGGTGGACGCGGTGAATGCTCTTCCGGACGTCGTCGTCGGCCGAGGAGGTGACGGTGCAGGTGTTGAGGATGACGAGGTCAGCGGCGCGGGCAGCTTCAGCGGGGGCGAAGCCCTGCTTGGCAAGCAGCCCCTCAAGCGCGGCGCCGTCGGCCTGGGTAGCGCGGCAGCCGAAGTTCTGAATGAAGAACCTCATTGATATGACTATTTTAGCAGTGGGATAGGCCTGGGACGCCGGGTGCTAAGTGATAAAAGGGAGTGCGGAAAAGTGAGGGAAGAGACGATTGTGGGGTATGGCGAGTGGTCGAGTCCTGAGCCAGGAAGAGATCGACAGCGTATTCCGCAACGTGCAAGGCGAGCGCGGGGAAGACGACCCTGCCCGCAAGGCGCAGCCTTATGATTTCAGGCGGCCGGACCGGATTGCGAAGGACCAGTTGCGGTCGATCCACCAGTTGCACGACAACTTCGCACGTTCGTTGGGGTCGAGCCTGTCGGCCTACCTGCGGGCGTATGTGATTGTGAATCTGATCTCGGTGGAACAGCTATCGTTCCTGGAGTTTTCGCAGTGCCTGCCTGCGCCGACCTGCCTTGTGAGCCTGGGGATGAAGCCGTTTGACGGCAGCGCGGTGTTGGAACTGAATCCGACGATGGTGTTTCCGATCCTGGAGATGCTGTTGGGCGGGTCGGGAAAGACGCAGTATAAGACCAACCGGGAGATCACCGAGATCGAGCAGTCGATTCTGGATGGGCTGTTCCGGATCATCTTGCACGACTTGCACGAGGCATGGTCGCCGATATCGAAGATCAACTTCTCAGTGGACACGCACGAGACCGAACCCCAGTTGCTTCAGATTCTGGCCCCGAATGAAGCGGTGGTGGCTGTGGGCATGGAGATCCGGATCGGCGAGGTCAGCGGGATGATGAACCTGGGCATTCCGTCGATCATCATCAAGATGCTGCGGCAGAAGTTCGACCAGCAGTGGTCGGTGCGCAAGTCCGAGTCCACCGAAGAGGAGCGGGAGCGAATCCTGAGACTGATGAAGCCGGCGATGCTGAAGCTGGACGCCCGGCTGCAGGGGCCGACACTGACGGTGGAGCAGATGATCGGGCTGGGGGTGGACGATATCCTGTTGTTCGACCATCCGACAGATGGTCCGATGGACCTGGTGGTGAATGGCACATTGAAGTTTCACGGCCAGGTGGGGGGAGATGAACGGAAACGGCGCTTCCACGTGGAGAGCAGACGCACGCTGGACGAGTAGAACCGGCGCAGAATGGGCGCCCGGAGAACCGCAGGTGACTTACTCCTCCGCGAGAGCCTGAGGAGCCGGCTCCCGCCTCGCGGTTCTCCGGTTGCGCCCGAAGCGCCCTACTTATGAGGGGCGCGAAATAAGTGCTCCGGCGGGATACGCCACCGGATGAGTTGGCCCGGGAGGCCACCTCGCGCACTCATGATACACCCACTGAAGAGTGATTAAAAGAGAAAAAGACCTTTTGCCGGAACCCAAGGCGGAGCAGGCAGGGAGATCTGGCCGGATCAGTCGAAATCGTCGTCTGAGCCGGGTTCCGGGGCGGGGCGGCTGTGGTGCTGGTGGTGCTTGCCGGCAGAAGAGCGCTTGCGCGGGGGCGGATCCGGCTGATTGCGCATTTCGCGAAGGAGCGACTCGGCAGCGAGCCGGCCGCTCTCCATGGCACCGTGGATGCAGGGGACGGAACGGTGGTCCCCGCAGGCATATAGGCCGGGTTGAAGCCGCGGATTCTGCTGGTGTTCGAGCGGGAACGAGACCGGCAGGCCGTGATCGATACGGTAGATGCGCAGCAGCCGCCATTCCTGGGCGACGAGGCCGTACCATCGCTTGAGCTGCCCGCGAACCATGTTGATCAGCGTCTGGTCGTCGCGGCTGGGCCAGCCGACGACGGTGATGCAGATGAGATTCTCGCCAGGCGGGGCATAGCCGGGGGCGACCTGGTTGACAACGACGAGGCTGTTGATGGGCCCGCGGCTGCCTCCGCTGAGCACGGGCATGGGCTCATCGACGGGAGATTCGCGGGCGGAGAAGTAGAGGCAACAGACGCCGCGAGAAGCGACGGGGCGCTCCAGCCCCAACATGCGAACGGCCTCTGGGCCTTCGGTGGCAAGAACCACGGCACGGGCGGAGATGGTCTCTCCGGTCATCAGCTTGGCCTGGCCCGGCTGCACGGAATGAACGCGCTGGTCCAGAAGAATGGCCTCGGCAGGCAGGGAGGCGGCGAGTTGCTCGGGAATGGCCTGGATTCCACGGGCCGGCAGCGCGGCGTCGCCCTCGGCGAGCATGCGGAAGATGAATTCGAACTGCCGGCTGGAAGTGGTGAGCCGGGTGTCGAGCATGGCGCCGCCGAACAGGGGCCGGAAGAAGCGGTCAATGATGCGCCTGGAGAAGCGTCGGCGGCGCAGGGCCGACATGGCGCTGGACTCTTCGGCCTCGAGGATCTCTTCAATGGAGGCGTTGAGAAGGGCTGTACGCAGGCGTGCGATGCGAAACTTGTCGGAGAAGCGGCCGATGGGTGAAAAGAAGTTGGTGAGGAAAGTTCCAGGCTCGCGCCACGGGTCGCTGACGCGGTAAAAGCGGCCCTCGTGGCGGACCAGGGCGCCGGGGGAGAAGGCGCAGAGCTCCAGGGCGTCGTAGTCGAGTTCGGCGAGAGCCTCCGGGTAAGCGGTAAGAAGGACATGGAGCCCGCGATCGAGGAGGAAGCCGTCCACACGATCCGTGCGCAGTCGGCCCCCGCAAGCGTCGGAGGCTTCGATGATCTGGAAGGAGACGCCCTCCTTGTGAAGTTTCCGTGCGCAACACAAGCCGGCGAGGCCGGCGCCGACGATCAGCACGTCGGGATTACTCACCGCGAACCCCGCCTTGGCGGTTGATTTGGCGCAGCATCATGAACTCACTGAGGTTTTCGGCGGTCAACATTCCCACCAGGGTCTCACCTTCGACCACCAGCGCGCAGCCACGGCCGACCAGCAGGGCGGCCTCCTCCAGGCTGGCATCCTGGGCGACGCGCGGAAAATCGCGATCCATGGCGCCTGCGACGAAGGCGGAGGGCCCGTCGGCGGCCAGAGCGCGCAGCAGGGCGGTGCGGCTGAGAAGCCCGGCGACACCGGGGCCGGAGAGCACGGGGAAGTCCTGCTGGGATGTGGCCAGGAGCAGGTCGGCGGCGTCCCGGATGGTATCACCGTGGTTCAGGGTGCGAAAGTCGGTGACCATGGCTTCCTTGACGCGTGCGCCGTGGATGAGCGCCTGGGCCGTGGTGGCCATGACCTCCTGGGTGGCGCCCGCATAGACGAAGAAAGCGACGAAGATGAGCAGAAAACTAGAGGAGATCAGCCCGTAGAGGGCGATGAGAGCGGCCAGGGCGGTGCCGATGCGGGCGGTGAGCCGGGTGGCCTGTTCAAGGGGCCGCCGGGCGGCGAGAAGAGAGCGGACGACGCGGCCGCCGTCCATGGGAAAAGCCGGCAGCAGGTTGAAGAAGGCCAGGATGAGGTTGGCGACGGCAAGCCGGGGAACGATGTTGGCATCGGTGGCATTCTGCCAGTGGTTTAAGGCAGGCGCGCCAAGCTTGGCGTAGCACCAGGCGAGCAGGGCGCCGCCGATCACGAGGTTCACCAGTGGCCCGGAGAGGGCGACCCAGAACTCCTCGGCGGGGCTCGGCTGGCGTTGGAGCCGCGACAGGCCGCCGAGCGGCAGCATGACGATCTCGTGGGTACCGATGCCATAGTGCCGGGCGGTGAGGGCGTGACCTGTTTCGTGGAGAAGGACGGAGCCGAACAACCCGAGGACATAGAGCGCGCTGCCTGCGATAGACTGTGCGCCGTTGTATCCCATCCAGATCAGCCAAACGGCGACGAGCCAGAAGGTGAAATGGAAGCGCACGGGGACGCCAAACAGGCGGATGAAGCCGAAGGCGCCGGGGGCGCGCTGGCCAGGTTTCGGAGTGGGTGAGGGATACTCCATCCATTTGCCATGATAAACCGGCCATCCACCCAATAAAACGGCTCACTGGCCTGATTCGACCGCCGCCGGGCGGGTAGTCACGCGGCCGGAGCGACCAGGCGATCGTTTGCAAGGGAGAGAGGAAGGCTGAAAGGCGGACAGCAGTAGTGGATGTGGTGGAGGGAGAATGACCGCAGGGATTCCCTGGCAGGGCCGGAAAGCTGCTCGCGGCCTGGGGCCAAAGCGCATTGAAATTCGCGGAGACGAAGGTGGAGCTGCTGGTCTGCAGAAAAGTGGCGCTCCAGACCGGGGACGGTCCCCTCCTTGAGCAGCAGCTCCTCCTCGCGGAGATGGATCTCGGAGTAGGCGACCAGATCGTTCACGACGGCCCGGAGGACGAACGAAGGCGCTTTCTGAGTGAATGCGTCCTCCAGGCGATCGAGGAGTTCGGCCATGCGGCAATGCTGGCGCTGGATGTTCGCCACGGTGGTGCACGGGGCGGCGTCACAGGGTGGAGGAGTCATTGATGGCAGATATCGTCCGGGGGCGGCGTAGTCTGAGGGTTTTTTGAGCCAGGTCTGACTATTTTGGAACCGGCGGGGGAAGGCGCCTCTGGATCCACTGCAAAGCGTCGGGGACATATACGCCGGTGAGGCCGTGGCCCTGGTCGTACCAGATGATCTGAGTGGAGGGGCTGCGCATGTACTGGTCGAAGGAGGCGTTGACGCGATCAAAGTCGTACATGGTGTCCTTGCGGCCCATCAGCAGAAGCAGGGCCTTGTCGCGCACTCCCCAACTGTAGTCGATGGGAGAGGCGGGGCCGTAGCCGGGAGAATAGAGCGGCGGCACGCAGGCGACGGCGGCTTTGATGCGCGGCTCGACGCTGAGCAGGTAAAACGAGTCCATGCCGCCCATGCTGTAGCCCACCAGGCCGATGCGGTTCATGTCGATGTCGCCGCGCTGGGCGAGATAGTCGAGCGCGCGCTGGTAGTCCTTCACCGTCTGGACGGTGATCTCGGCGAAGGAGAAGTAGTTGTTGCGCACGGGAGCACGCGGATCGATGAAGGGGATGACGCCGAGGTAGTCGATTTCCGAGGCGCGCTCGCCGTGGGTGGCTGCGTCCAGCGCCAGGATGGCGTAGCCGGCTCCGAGCAACGCTTTGCGCATGAGACCGCCGTTGTGGATGCCGGCGTCGTCCCACCAGACATCCTTGGAGCCGGACCAGCCGTGCAGGAGCAGCACGAGGGGGAGCGGCCGGACTGCCTGCTTGGGCATCTCCAGGAAGCCCGGAACAAGGAAACCCTGGGCGCCGCGGAAGACGATCTTCTCGCGGACGCTTTCGCCGCGCTCCGAGCGGCTGACGGCGCGCGCCTCCAGCGGCACTCCGGGGCTGTGGGCAAAGAACGGCAGGCGGGCGCGGAATTCAGCTTCGCTGATTCGCGGATAGGGCTGCGAGGCGGCGGCGGGCGGCGGGGCCTGGAGAGGAGCTTGCGCGGCGGCGCGGGCGCGGCGGACGGCATCCTCGTAAACCGCGGGGACCTTCTCGCTCGCGCCGTTGGGGTCAGTCCACCACTTGAGGCGTTCGGAGTAGAGCCAGACGTACTCGTCGGCCGTTTGCAGCGCCTTGGTGACAATGCGTTCTAGGTTCTCGGGGGAATGACCGTTCTTAGAGAAGTCGTCGGCGCTCCAGCCGTTGCGGTTGGAGTTGCGGTCCATCCAAATGCCGAAGGAGAAGCCAAACAGGCGGGCGTACTTGGCCGGGTCGGCGACGATGGGCAGCACTTCGGACTTCATCAGGCGGTAGCCGGAGGTGAACTGCTCCGGGGTGAGGTAGCTGTAGGCGGACTCGTGGCCGTCGACGATGCGGGTATTGCCTTCGGCGGCTTCGACCAGACCGTCGAGGAAGGGCGCCAGCAGGCCGTAGCTGGCGTCGCGCAGGGGCGTGCCGCCGCGGTTGATCTGCTTCCACGGATAGCTGTATCCGAGGGAGAGAAAGACGGTGAGGCCGGGGTAGCCCTTCTGGAAGGCCTGCATCACTTCGCGGCCCCGCAGCCGGGCCTGGGCCGAGTAGGCTTCCCACGACTTGACGCCCGCATCGCGCTGCTTCGGGTAATTGAAGAGCTGTCCATTGTACTGCTCTACTTCAAACGAGATGCCCGGGCAGTTGGTGCGCTTGGCAAACCAGGCGGCGAGGCGGGCGTTTTCAAGGATGGCGGAGTGGTCGTCGAACCAATCGAGGTTGGCGGGCGTGACGTTGAAGCGCGGGAAATTATGGCGCAGGGAGCCGAGATCGGCATCGAGCAGCGGTTGAATGGAGGGCTCCAGGTCGGCTTCGCGGAACTGCTTCTTACCCCAGCCTTCCCAGGAGAAGTTGCCGGTCTTGCCGTCCTCGCGGGTGTAGTTGATATGGAAGATGGTGCCGTCAAACGGCCTCTGGCGCATGGAGGCGGCGTGACGCTTCATGAAGAAAGGGTCGGGCTCGTCCCAGCCGAACTCGATGAGTTTCTTCTGGACGGCCTTGGGGGCGGGCGGCTGAGCCGCGGCCATTGAGAATGCAGCGAGGAGCAGGGCGAGGCGCATCGTGTCTCAAGGTAGCAGCGGAGAGGTTGAGGAGACAAGATGCGGAAGAGGGCAAGCACGAACTCAGGGTCGGCGCCTCGCCTTCTGGCAAGTGTGGGCAGGTGTTCTTCCGCTTCTGCCTAAGCCGGTTTCGGCAGGAAAAGGTCGTAGGGAGGACATTGGCGACGATGATCTCCCGGCCGCGACTGCGTCCGGAGGAAAACGCCAATCATGAGATCCGCTGTGCCGAGACTCATCGGCGACATTGACATTGATCTCTTCTTCAATTTGAATCTCCCCTTCTCAGGCCGATGTTCGGGTTTTCCTTTAGTTGCTCCGGCGTACAATACACGCCGCCCGGTACGATGGCGACGTGCTCGGGCGGAACGGGACCGGCGGGCAGCTTTGCCAGGTTGTGGCGATAATTTTCGGCCGCAAGCATGATCCGAAAGAGGACTGACGCCTCCTTCCCCTTCATTCCGACCCACTGGTTCGCGGGCACAAATGAAGGCTTCTCGATGCCGTTGAATCCGACCACCAACTGGCGCGAGCCATCTGCCAACCGGGGAACGTCGCGGTCGGCTACTCCGATTCTGTTTTCGCCGGAGAAGTCCAGGCTCCAGAAACGCGCCTCCTCTCCGAGAGGGAACGGTCTTCCTTCAAACGCTTCGACCGGGGTCTGCGGAGGCCTCCAGCGCAGCACACAAAGCGGTCCGTATCTGCTCGAAAAGTAGGAGGCCACGTACACAACGCCTTCGTTTGAGTACCAGCTCGTTTCGGCGGTTGTCGAACCCGTATTCCACCAGAAAGGCGGATTCAGCGCTGGGGGCTGCCTCTGCGCCGGTGGCCTCGGTTGTTCGTCGGGCGCCGGCGGATCGGGGCAGTGTGACTTCCCGGCCGCGTCGTACATCCGTAACATTGGGGCGGGCACGCCCCCACTCGCGGCCAGAGGGCCCGGGCGGTACAGTCCGTCGACATCGAAGACGCGGTAGTAGACCATGAACTGGCGGCCGCCACCACCGCCAGGAACGTGCAACGTGTTCACTCCCTCAGCAGCCGCTTGCTTGAACTGGAACGTCAGCCGATACCTGCCGATGTCAGTCTTGTGACGAGGAACGCCAGGGTGAAAGGGATTCTTGCCGCGAACGGGCCGTATCTGGCGATCATTCATGGAGGCAACGAGCTTCCCGTCGTGGTTGTACACCGTCCACGAGAAGTAACGCGCGTGAGGAAATGCGGCGTCAACTTCAAGGCGGTCATCGGGCGTTGGAACTAGGCGAAGCCCGTAATAGGCGGCATGCTGGTCTCCGCCGATGGATTCACCGGTCGCCCGAACCACACTCCAAGGGCAGCCCCGCGACGGATCCTGGGCCAGCGCAGTGCAGGCCAGCGTGGCAAGCGTGAATAGCAGGCACTTCATGTGACTCTCCTTGAGCTACTCATTGGACCTTCGCCTTCCCGGCATGCAAGAAACGAACAACCAACAACTGCGTTCCGTCTGGCGCGCCAAGCTGCGGAGCCATCGGGCCGGCGAGTCGACGAGGGCACGCACGGCATTGGCCGTTTCAGGATGGAGTGAAACTCCGGAGTGAAGAACTCAGGGAGAACGAACCACTTTGCGCCTCCTGCCAAAGCGGCGCCGACGAGGCGTTCGTCTCGCCTGTTACCTGTTCGGGAAGCCAAGTGATCTATCCTCCCGCTTCGTTGATTGCAGACGAGTGTACATTAGTCCAGCTAGGATCGCGAGTCCACTCGTCAAGCAGCTTGCTGGCGACGAATCTGCCCCTGTTTCCGGGCCGTCTTCAGCTTCCGGTCGCGCTCCGCCTCCAGCAGATGCCACCGCAGGATGGCGACCTCCTCATCCGGCGAGTAGTGCTTCCAATGCTTCTCAGCGCGTTCTCTCCTTGTACCTTACTGGGAGAACGCCTCCTCCAGTTCCAGCTGAACCGGAACAACATTGAGTGTGAGGGACCGGCGCGACTGAAGGGTACGGGCTAGCCGATGTAGGCCAGCGCCCGGCGGCAGGTGTCGTCCAGCGGGTCCGTCCCCGAAAGCACCAGGTCGGCGTGGACGCGCGTGGGGAGGATGACGTCGACGGCGCCGGGGCGGACAGTGGCGTTGTACTGTTCCAGGACGGACTCGGGCGGGCGAGACAGACCTCTTCGGGGGCCTGGACGAAGAGCTTCACGTCGAGCAGTTCGCGGAGTTCGGGCCCGACGAGGGCGAAGAGTCCTTCTAAGATGACGAGGCCGCCGGAGGGATCGATGACGTCGTCGCCGGGGGCGCGAGTGTGGGTGGCGAAATCGTAATGGGGAGCGTGGACGGGCTGGCCGGCGATGAGCATGCGCGCGTGCTCGAGGATGGCGTCGTCGTCAACGCTGGCCGGATGGTCGAAGTTGGTGCGGGCGCGGATCTCAAGCGGGAGATGAGAGAGATCGATGTAGTAGTGGTCCAGGTTGAGGACGGGCGCGCCGGTCTGCCGGGAGAGCCAGCGCGCCAATTCGGTCTTGCCGGAGCAGGACGGACCGGCGATGCCCACCAAACGCGCCACGGTCAGGCCCTCGCGGCGGTCTGAAGCGCCGGCGGCGGCGGGGGAGGCGGCGCGGCCGGTTGGAGCCGCACGCTCACCAGCTTGGAGACGCCCTGCTCCTGCATGGTGACGCCGTAGAGCATCTCGGCGGATTCCATCGTCTTCTTGGCGTGGGTGATGACGATGAACTGCGTCTGCGCCGCCATGTCCTTGAGCAGCGTGGCCAGACGTCCGACGTTGGCCTCGTCCAGCGGCGCGTCCACCTCGTCCAGGATGCAGAACGGGCTGGGCTGGTAGTGGAAGATGGCCATCAGCAATGCCACGGCAGTAAGCGCCTTCTCGCCGCCGGAGAGCAGAAGAACGTTCTGCAGCCGCTTGCCCGGAGGCGAGGCGACGATCTCGATACCTTGGTCGAGCGCATCGCCGTCGCCGGTCAGCCGCATCTCGCCGATGCCGCCGCCGAAGAGCACGCGGAACATGTCCTTGAAGTTCTCATTGATGACGGTGAAGGCTTCGATGAAGCGCTTGCGCGACTCGGTATCGATCTCGTGGATGGCCTTCTCGGTGTCGCGGATGGAATCGAGCAGGTCCTGGCGCTGCGTGTTGAGGAAGTCGTAGCGCTGCTGCGCCTCCTGGTACTCGGCCAGCGCCTCGGGGTTGACGGGGCCGAGCGCTTCGATGCGCTTGCGCAGTTCTGTGACGCGCTCTTCCAGGTCCGCCACGGCGAGCTCGTCCAGCTCGACGGAGGCATCGGCGGCGGCGGCGAGTTCTGCCACGGGGACGCTCAGGTCCTTGCGGCATGTCTCGTCCAGGTACTGCAATCCGGCCTGGCGGCGGACGAGGTCGAGCTCGATCTGGCCGCGCTTCTCCTGCGCCTCGGCCTCGCCGGCGCGCAACGACTTGATGGTCTCCTCGGCGGCAGTGAGCGCGGCGCGCTGTCCGGTTTCGGTGGCGGCCAGGGCCTCGACGGTCTGCTCGAAGCCGGACTGCTCGGCGGAGAGCGAGGCGGCCTTTTCCTGGAGCTCGAGGTTGTTTTCGAGCAGGCGGTTGCGGGCCAGGCCGAGCCGCTCCATCTCGGCGGCGAGATTCTGGCGGCGGGCGGCCACCTCGCGCACCTGGTGATCCAGGCGGGCCAGGGCGTTGTCCACGCCGCGGCGGCGCTCCTCGCAGCCGGCCAGCTCAACGCGGGCGATGGAGTGTTCCTCAGCCAGGACGCCGAGCTGCGACTTAAGGGCTTCGACACCGGCGCGGCCCTGCTCCAGGGCTTGCTCCACGGCGGCGCGCTGCACGTCTTTTTCTTCCACCAGGGCAAGCTTCTCTTCACGCTGCTGGCGGCTGCGCCCAGCCTCGCGGGTGAGGCGTTCGAGCTCGATCCGGGCCACGGAGAGCTTTTGCGAGGCGCGGTTGTGCTCCTCGGCGATCTTGCGCATCTCCTGGTCGAGCACCAGGGTCTCTTTCTCCTGGCGCTGCTGTTCGGTGCGCAGGAGTTCGAGATCCGCCGATAGCGTCTGGATGCCTGCTTCAAGCTCCTCGATGGCGGTTTGGGCGGTGGTGAGCGCGTTGTGGCGCTCCTGGAACAGGCCGCCGACTTCGCGCAGCTCGCGCTTCAGCGCCAGCGGGCCGGCGCCGGTCCTGCGGCCGCCGCTGACGGCGTGGCCGGAGTAACAAACACCGTCGGAGAGGAGGAAGAAGAGGTCGGGATACATCACCGACAGCCGCTGCGCGGACTCCCGGCTTTCAGCCAGGAAGCAGCGGGCGAGCCGCGGCAGCAGCGCCGCCGGAGCGTTAGTCAGCCCGTTGGTGAAGCGAATGCCATCACTCAGCCGGCCAACGATCCCGGTCTCGGGACCGATGGCCGGCTCATGAACGGGGGAGGAAACGACAGGAGCGCTGTCGCTGTTGAGGTGGGGTTCGACCAGGAAAGTGGCCCGGCCGTCGAGGTCGCCGCGCAGAATCTCGATGCCGCGCTGGGCGTCGTCCCAGCGCTTGACGACGACGTATTCGAGCTCCTCGTGCAGGAACTCCTCGGTGGCCTTTTCAAACTGTGGATGGGTGAGCTCGACAAAATCCGCCAGCACGCCGGCGGGCTTGAAGCCCTGCGCCTGGCCGCTCTCCACTGCGGTGAAGAGGCGCTTCACCGATTCGGCGGTGTAGGCGCGATGGGAGAGGATCTCTTCGAGCGAATCGCGGCGGGCGCGGAGACGCGAGGTCTCGGTCTTCAGAGTATCGAGTTCGCGACGCGTTTCCAGAGCCGCGGCGCGGCGCTGCTGCAGGTCCGCAGCGACGTTCTTGCGGCGGTCTTCGGTGGATTCCAGTTCCAGTTGGCGTGAGGAGAGCTTGCCGGTCAGTTCAGCCTTGGCGGCGTCCAGCCGCGCGAGATCAGCCACGGCGGTCTCTTCGTCCTTGCTGACTCGGACCGTGTCGCGGTCGATGGAGGACAGGTAGGTATCGATCTGCCCGAGTTGGTTCTTCAACTGGGAGGATTCGCCCAGCAGCCGCACCACCTGCTGGCGCGACTGTTCCAGCGCGCGCTCCTGATCCCGCAACTGGGCCTGGACGGCCTCTTTCTCGGCGTTCTTCGCCATCAGGCGCTCACGCGCTTCGTTGGCCTGCTTCTGCAACTCCTCCAGTTGCGCCGCCAGGTGCGCGCGCTCCTGTTCGAGCGCAGTCAGGCGGGCGTCCATCTCTTCGCCCTCGGCCTCGCCCTGCTGGAGGCGCTGTTCGATGCCGGCGATCTGGCGCGCCTGCGAATCGATCAGCCCGCTGGTGCGCTCAGCTTCAATGCGCACTTCGGCCAGCCGCTTGCGCGCCTCGGTGAGATTGGCTTCCACCTGGTAGAAGGCCTGGCGGGCGGCGGTGAGGGCGCCCTCTTCCTGCTCCACGCGCGCGTGGAGTTCCTGGAACAGCCGCGTGGCCTCGCCCAACTCCAGCGCAACACGAGCAGCTTCGCGCTCCAGCAGCATGTAGCGGCCGGTGAGCGCAACCCGGAGCTGCCCGTCGAGCTCCGTCTTGAGTTCTTCGTACCGTTTGGCTTTGCCGGCCTGGCGTTTGAGGGAGTTGACCTGCCTGGAGACCTCCTCCAGGATGTCGAAGACGCGCGTCAGGTTCTGCTTGGCGCCCTCGAGTTTTGCTTCAGCCAAGCGCCGCTTCGTCTTGAACCGGCTGATGCCGGCGGCTTCCTCAATCACCGCCCGGCGATCGAGCGGCTTGGAGGAGAGGATCTGCCCGATGCGGCCCTGTTCGATGATGGCGTAGGATTCCGGACCGAGGCCCGTACCCATGAAGATGTCCTGAATGTCGCGCAACCGCGCCATCTTGCCGTTGATGAGGTACTCGGATTCGCCCGAACGGAAGAGCCGCCGCGTGACGGTGATCTCCTGCTCCTTGCCAGGCGCATGGAGGGCAAAGCCGTGCAGAGGATTTGCCGCATTCGCGCCGTTTGCCTTCTCAGGTTCGGCGGTTGTATCGGCGGAAGCAACAGTTTCAGTTTGTTCTGAAACCTGCTCATTTGCGGCAGCTTCCGCGGTCTCGACTGCTTCCGTCTTGACCTTCTTGAAGGGCTTGGCCGGCTCCGGACGCGCGCCCGGGATCGCCACCGAGCCGGTGGGATCGACCAGGACCATGCTGACCTGCGCCATGCCGAGCGGCTTGCGGTCCCGCGTGCCGGCGAAGATCACGTCTTCCATGCGCCCGCCGCGCAGGCTTTTCGCCGATTGTTCGCCAAGGACCCAACTGATGGCGTCACTGAGGTTGGATTTGCCGCACCCGTTCGGTCCGACAACCGCCGCCACGCCCTTACCGGCGAAGCGCATCTCCGTCCGCTCACAGAAGGACTTAAAGCCCTGGATTTCAACGCGTTTGAGGATCAGCAAAGGCGTATTCCTTTCCACGGAAGGCCAGTGTCACGACCGGGCGCCCAACGGCAACCGGCCACTCGGGGGGAGGTGTCTATGAGAATACACCGCATGCGGATCGAATGCAAGTAGGGTACGAGATTTAGTGGCTGACGCGATGAAACGTCAATACTTAGTGGCCAACATTCGCCACTCGTGCTGCTGTGTCCGATCAGCCGATCGGAGCGCGGTAGAGGTCATGAATCCGGAGCAAGCCCAGACAGCGGCCATCGGACGGCTCGACGACGGGCAAGACGGAGATCTGCGAGGGGCGATCCTCCATTATCCGCAAAGCGTCGAGCAGGCGAGTATCGGGAGGGATGGTGACCGGACGCAAAGTCATGATGTCAGCGGCGCGCAGAAGGCGGATGTCGTCATGGGCTTCAAGGGCGCGGCGCAAGTCGCCATCGGTGATGATGCCAGCCAGCCTCCGGTCCCCTGTGATCACACAGGCCGCTCCCAGAGGCCGGCGGGTCATGGCGATGACCACCTGCTTCAACGAGTCTTCCGGACCTGCCCAAGCCACCTCACCGTCCTGGTGCATGGCGTCCTTGGCCCTTCGGAGCACGCTTGCGCCAAGCCAGCCGCCCGGGTGGGACTTGCCAAACTCCTCCACCGTGAAGTTCCGGGCCTGCATCAGGGCGATGGCCAGCGCGTGTCCCAAGGCAAGAGCGACAACAGCGCTGGCAGTGGGAGCGAAATTGCCCGGATCGGCCTCCCGCTCGACCGAAGCGTCGAGCACAACGTCCATCTGCGCCGCCAGGGGCGAGGCCGGATTCCCCACAATGCCGATCAGTCCCGAGGTGAGCCCGCGCAAGGTGGGGATGAGCCGCAGGAGTTCGCTGGTGCCTCCGCTATTGGAGATCATGATCACCGGGTCGCCCGGCGCACAGACGCCTAGATCGCCGTGAGCGGCTTCAGTCGGGTGAAGGAAGACCGCTGGGGTTCCGGTACTGCACATCGTCGCGACGATCTTCCTACCAATGTGGCCCGACTTGCCGACGCCGGCCACCACCACCTTGCCACTGTGCCCGAGAATGAGGCCGACTGCTTCGCAGAGGCTCCCGTCCAACCGCTCAGCCGCGGTCGAGATCGCGCGCGCTTCGATTTCCATCGCCCTGCGGGCGGCGGCGAACCACTTGCTTGCACCTTGTATGGTTTCCACTCCGCTGATCACCCTTCCGCCTCCGCGCTTTGGACCAACTGGTCCATTCGCCTGAGCCGCGCCAGCAGCGGAGCGAGCTTTTCCAGCCGCAGCGCGTTTGGCCCATCAGAGAGCGCCCGCTCGGGCGCTTCGTGGACCTCCACAAACAGCCCGTCGACGCCGACTGCCACAGCCGCCCGCGCCAGCGGCTCGATGAACTGCGCCTGGCCGCCGGAGGAGCCGCCGGCAGCGCCGGGCAACTGCACGCTGTGCGTGGCATCGAAGACCACCGGATATCCGAATTCCCTCATGATGGCCAGCGACCGCATATCCACAACCAGGTTGTTGTAGCCAAACGAAGTGCCGCGCTCGGTGAGCAGGATCTTCTCGGATCTTCTCGTTCCCGGTGGACGCTACCTTCTCAGCGCACAGGAGGAAATCACGCGGTGAGACAAACTGGCCTTTCTTCACGTTGACGATGCGGCCCGTCCGGCCCGCCTCAATCAGCAGATCGGTCTGCCGGCAAAGAAACGCCGGGATCTGGAGTATGTCGGCCACCTCGGCAGCCGGGCCGGCTTGCGAAGGCTCGTGGATATCGGTCAGGATGGCGTAGCCCTTGGCCTTCACGCCGGCCAGAATGCGCAAACCCTCCTTCAATCCGGGTCCGCGATACGCTGAGACGCTGCTGCGATTGGCCTTGTCGAAGGACGCCTTGAAGACGAAGGGCCCGGCCACACGCTTGATCTCGCGGGCCAGGAAGTGAACGTGCTCTTCGCTCTCGATCACGCAGGGCCCGGCGATCAACGCCATCGGCGCGCCGCCGCCGAATGCGATCCGTTCGCCGCGGGGAGTTGTCAGATCAACCACGAAGTCACCGGCCTCTTTCCTGGTTGATCTACTCTTGCGGCCGCGCCCAGGTGGCGGTGATGTTGGAGTAGACGCCGCCGCGGGGGGTGAACTCGCCGGTGACCGTCATCT
>JACRKW010000106.1 GCA_016215215.1 Acidobacteriota bacterium | reverse complement strand
TTGCGACTCAGCGGCCCGGCCGCCGTTCAAGAACCCCATCCTGGCCCGCCGCGTGGGAATGAACCGTGTCGAATTCGGCAACACGCGCTTCCGGGCACTGATCGATACCGCAGCGGGCGAATTCGTCGAAGTGTACTCGCTGCGCACCGGCCCCCAGCGCATTTTGAACCTGGTGGAGACCTCGCCGGAGAGCGCCGCCGCGCTCAAGGGGGATATCCACGAAGACACGCCGCAGGCTCGCAGCATCATCCCGCCGCCGGTGCCGGGTGTGACGGGCGAGAATTCGGGCTGGAGTTCCCTCGGCGGCAAGGGCGGCTTCGCCAAGGTCGAGATCCTCGAAGCCGGCCCCCAGCGCGGCAAGCTGCGCTTGAGCCGTACCGGCGAAACATGGGAGATCACCTGGACCGCCGAAGGCGCTTGGTTCCGCTGGAAGGCAGGGCAGGGCTTCCGTTTCGCCAGCATCTCGGCCTCGCCCTATGTGCCGTTCAACCGCTGCCTGGGCGGTTCGGAGTACGACGGTCCCACCGGTCCCGGCGAAGCTGAGCCAAAGCCCAACGAGATCGCGCCCCGTTCCTGGTCGCGGCTGCCGGGCGGCCACATGGTCTACTATCAGCGCGAGGAAGACTACGGAGCGCTCGGCATTGTCGCTTTGGACGAATCGCTCAACTGGAGCGGCGCCGGGTCGCGGCGGTTCATCGCACGGAAGGCCGCCGGCGAGACCGAGATCGCTGTCACCTTCCCCGCCTGGAAGGGCGTGGATACCGTGCTCGAGGGGCGCAAGGAGAACCGCACGCTCCGCCAGCCCGTGCTAGTGCAAGTGACACCGGGCGCTGCCGGCGCTGCCAAGGTGCTGGCGCCGGCGGAACGTGAAGTTGTGGCCGAGCGGCGCCCGGGAGCGGCGCCGAGCCCCTTTCGTCCCGACGTTCTGACCCTGGACGGGGAGTGGGAGCTTGCCTTCTGCGAAAAGGGAGAAGGACCGCCCAAGTCCGGGTGGCGGAACGTCAAGGTGCCCGGCAGCGTCCACACCCAGTGGCTTCCGGCCGACAAGGTCTACACGCGCGACGCCGAGTGGGTCAGCTACAAGGAGTGGTGGTACCGCAGGACGTTCCAGGTCCCGCAGCGCTTCCAGGGCAAGAAGCTGCGGCTGCACTTCGAAGCCACGGACTACTACGCCGACGCCTACCTGAACGGCCAGTCTCTCGGCCGCCACGAGGGCTACATCGACCCCTACGAGTACGACGTCACAAGCCAGGCCAAGCCGGGGCTCGACAATGAACTGGTCGTGCGCGTGTGGACGCCTGTCGACTACTACTGGAAGCACCGCCCTTACACGGTAAAGGGCGCCTACGGCGCTGTCGACCAGAAGCCGGACGATATTACGGCGCTGGGCATCACGCGTTCCGTTCGCCTGGCGGCCACCGAGGCGGCTACGGTCCGTGACGTCGCCGTGGACACCAGGTTGAGAGGCGCCGCCGCCGACGTCGAGGTGCGGCTGGATGCTGCGGGGGCCGCTGGAGGCCACACCTGGGAACTCACGCTGCTGCCCCGCAACTTCGAATCATCGGAGCGATTCCAGGTGCGCGCGCCCGCCTCCGCCGGAGCGGTGTCCTTGACCATTCCAGTCGACAAGCCGCGGCTGTGGTGGACCTGGGACCACGGGCGTCCAAATCTGTACACGCTCGAAATCCGGCTGCTGGACCGGGCTGGCCGCGCCGTCGACGGCCGCAGCATGGCCGTGGGTATCCGTGAAATCGAAGAAGTCGGCTGGGACTTCTACCTGAACCGCAAGCGGGTGTTCATCCGCGGGACCAATTACTACTACCACCTGTTCATGTCCGAGATGGACCGCGCCAAGTACGAGCGCGACGTGAAGCTCATGCTCGCCATGAACGTGAACATGATTCGCGTCCACTGCCACTTTTCCAGCCCTGAGTTCTATGACCTCGCCGACGAGAACGGCGTGCTGGTCTGGCAGGATTTCCTGGAAGCCTGGTACCCGCACGACCGGGGATTCTCGCAGCGTGCCGCCGCGCTTTACGATAACCACCTTCGCTATGTGCGCAACCACCCCAGCATCGCCCTGTGGGCCACCAGTGATGAAGAGGACTTCGAGAACTACAAAGACCTGACCAAGCACCTCGCGCCTCGGCCTTTTCTTCTGGACCCGCAGCACCGCCCCGTTGTCCGCTCCACCGGCCGTTTCGGCGATTCGCACGTCTATCACGGCTGGTACAACGGCACCATCTGGGAATACACGCAGATGAAAGAGCATTTCGTCTCCGAGCTGGGCGCCACCAGCCTGCCCAACTACGAGACCCTCTCCCGGTTCATGGGGGACAAGTGGCCCATCCGCGACCATCGCGACGAGTGGGAGTGGCGGCGGCTGCAGATCGGCGAGGCGATGCGAGCCTGGGGAGACCCAGGCAACATGACTATGCAGGAGTACATCCCGCGCACCCAAGCCTACGTCGCGCGGTTGTTCCAGATCTCCCTGGAACGTATGCGCCGCCGCAAGCACGAAGGCGCCGGGGGCATCCTGCACTTCCACGCCATTGACATCTGGCCGTCGGTCACCATGGCCGCCATCGACTTCGACCGGCGTCCGACCAAGGTCTTCGATACCGTGCGGCGCAGCTTCGCGCCAGTGGCCGCGCTGTTTGAATACGACCGCGACAAGTGGAAGGCCGGCCAGCCCTTCAGTTGTGGGCTGTGGGCGGTGAACGACAATTGGGATGCCGTCAACGGCGCGACGGTGAAGTGGACCATTGAGGGTAGAGGCGCCGCTCTGCCCGCGGGTTCATTCCCGGTGTCGCTGCCCGCCGACGGCGTAGCACGGCTGGGATTGGTGAAGTGGCAGCCCGGCGAGCCGGGCGCATATCTGCTCAGGGCGCAGTTCACAGACGCGCAGGGCAAGTTGGTTTCAGAGAACGTCTACGAATTCGAGGTAGTCCCATAGATGCGACTCGAGAAGATGCTGCCGCTGCTGGTACTGTTGCCGCTGGCCGGCCAGACGCCGTCCATTCTGGTGGGCGGCTTCGCCGCGGAGACGGCCAGTTTTCACACAAGTTCCAATGGCCTGCCGTCCGATGACGTGAAACTGGTGACGCTGGACGACGCCGGCCGGGTCACCGCCGTGACCGCCGCAGGCGCTGTCACGCTGGCCGGCGGGAAGTGGGTGCAGTCACCGGCGCCGTCCGAAACAGCGCCCGGGGCGCCGCAGCGGGCCCTTTCCAAGGACGGCCGCCTGGCCGAGGCGCGTGCCGAAGGGCTGTTTCTGAAGAGCGGCAACGGGCCTTGGACGCGGCTCTTCCCCCAGGCCGGCAGCCGCAGTTGGGCGCCTGTCGACGTCAGGGGAGTGGCGTTCGATCGCCGCGGCCGCCTGTGGTTCGCCTCGCCGCAGGGCGTGGGTTGCCTGGATGGCAAGGAGTGGACACTCTACACCGGCGCCGATGGACTGCCCTACGACGACTTCACCACCGTCGCTGCCGGCGAGCCCGGCGTGGTCTGGTTCGGAACGAAAATCGGAGCCATCCGCTTCGACGGCAAGACGTGGGAGTACCGCCAGGGTCCGCGCTGGCTTCCCGCCGACCAGGTGCGTTCCATCGCCGTGGATGCCTCCGGCGGTGCGTGGATCGCCACGGCGAAGGGGCTTGCTTTCCTGGAGCGGAAACCCATGACCCTGTCGGCGAAGGCGCGGTACTTTGAGGACGAGATCGACAAGCGCCACCGCCGCACGCCCTACGAGTACGTTCACCCCGTCATCCTGAAGCGGCCCGGCGACAAGAGTGAGTGGACGCAGACCGACAGCGACAACGATGGCCTGTGGACCTCCATGTACGGCGCAGGTGAATGCTATGCCTGTGCCGCTACCAAGAGCGACCTCGCCTGCCGCCGCGCCCAGAAGGCATTCGAGGCGCTCCGCTTTCTCGGTGAAGTCACCCAGGGCGGATCCAGCCCCGCGCCGGCGGGATTCGTCGCGCGCTCCATCCTGCCCACCAGCGGGCCCGACCCCAACATCCACGCCACGCCGGAACGAGACCGGCAGACCCAGCAAACGCGCGACCGTCTCTGGAAGATCATCTCGCCGCGCTGGCCCACAAGCGCCGACGGCAAGTGGTTCTGGAAGACCGACACCAGCTCCGACGAACTCGACGGCCACTACTTCTTCTACGCTCTCTACTACGACCTGGTGGCCAAGACCGGGCCGGAGAAGCAGCGGGTTCGTCAGCACGTCGCCGCGCTCACCGATCATCTGCTGGCACACAACTACCAGCTCTATGACCACGACGGCAAGCCCACGCGCTGGTCCATCTTCAATCCCGAAAACCTCAACCACAATCGCGACTGGTGGCAGGAGCGGGGCATGAACTCGCTTAGTATCCTCGCCTACCTCAAGGTGGCCGAGCACATCACCGGCGATGCCAGGTACGCCCAGGCCTCGCGGTATCTCATCGACAAGCACGGCTATGGAATGAACGCGCTCATCGTCAAGTCGCACCTCGGCCCCGGCGCCGGCAATCAGTCCGACGACGAAATGATTTTCATGAACTTCTACAGCCTCATCAAGTACGAGACCGATCCGGACCTGCGCCAGAAGTACCTCCTCTCCTTCCACAACCATTTCCAGAACGAGCAGCCGGAGATGAACCCGGTCTTTAACTTCCTCTACGCATCGGTCGCGATCGGCCAGACCTTCAACGACGCTTACGGTGCGCAGAACCTCTCACCAAGCGGGGAATGGTTGGAGGACGCCGTGGACACGCTCAAGCGTCTGCCGCTGGACCGCATCGACTGGGGCCTGAGGAACAGCCATCGCCGCGACATAATTCCGCTGCCGCCGCACGTCCGCGAACGCGGAGAGAGGGGCGTCGGTTATCGCGTGAACGGCAAAGTGCTGCCCATCGATGAACGTTACGTCGGCCACTGGAATCACGACCCCTGGCGGCTCGACTACAACGGTGTCGGACGCAGCCTCGGTGACGGCGCCATCTACCTCTTGCCCTACTACATGGGCCTCTATCATGGCTTCATCAAGGAGTAACGACATGCGCCTGCTTGCCATCGCTCTAGCCCTGCCCCTGTTTGGAGCCGACCCATTCTTCGAGTCGCGGTTCGTCTTTCCGCCCCAGGCGCTCCACGTCCACTCCTCTTCCATCGTCGAACTCCCCAACGGCGACATCTTCAACGTGTGGTACTACGGCTCCGGCGAACGGACCGCCGACGATGTGCTCTTGCAGGCCGCTCGTCTGCCCAAGGGCGCCACGGCGTGGACGGCGCCCTACATCGTCGCCGACACGCCTGGCTTCCCCGACTGCAACCCCATCGCCTTCGTCGACGCGCGAAACCGTCTCTCCATCATCTGGCCCGTCATCATCGACAACCACTGGGAGTCGGCGCTGCTCCGTTACAAGACCGTTTCCCCTTCAGGCTGGACCGCCGATCCGCCCGAATGGACCGATTCCGGCAACATACTCCTGCGCCCGGGCAACCTGGAGGAAAAGCTCAAGCCGTTCGCCCTGGCTCTGCTGGCCCAGTTGCCGCCCGGAAAGGACCATGACGAGCTGCAACTCCTCATCGACCGCCTCTCCGACAAGCTCTATAACCGCCTCGGCTGGATGCCGCGCACCCACATCCTTCAACTTCCCTCTGGCCGCATCCTGCTGCCCTTATACAGCGACACCTACAACATCGGCATCATCGCCATCTCCGACGACAACGGCGCCACCTGGAGCGCCAGCGACCCCATCGTCAGCCTGGGAGGTGTGCAGCCGTCCCTGGTCCGGCGTAAGGACGGCTCAATCGCCGCCTACATGCGCGATAACGGACCGCCTCCGCAGCGCGTGATCGTCGCCGAGTCGCGCGACGAGGGCGTCACCTGGACGGAAGGCGCCGACTCCGACATTCCCAACCCAGGCGCAAGCGTGGAGGTGATCGCGCTCAACGATGGGTCGTGGGTCATGGTCAACAACGACACCGAGCAGGGCCGTGCCCGGCTCTCCGTCTGGATCTCCGAAGACGAAGGCCAGTCCTGGCCCCATCGCCGCAGCTTGGAGGATGCCAAGGCCGGGTCCTACTCTTACCCCTCCGTCCTCCAGACCTCGGACGGCCTGATTCATGTGCCCTACAGCCACAGCGCCGTCCCCGCCGGCGCCAAGAAGGAGCTCCAGGCCATCAAACACGCCACATTCAACCCGGAGTGGGTCAAGGCCTCACAGTAGGTCCCATCATAAGCGCCGCTCATTCTTGCTTCGGGCCGTACGAATGCGGGATCATGGTTGCGTAGTCTTCATAATCTAGTTTAGGACCTGAATACATGAAACCATCCTCCGGCAAAGCCCTCAAGTCCGCGCACGACTTCCTCGGCCACGCCGAACATCCGCTTGACCCCTTCTTCATGCCCAAGAATGTCGCCGTCATCGGCGCCACCGAGAACCCCGGCAGCGTTGGCCGCACCACGCTCTGGAACCTCATGAGTTCGCCCTTTGGCGGCGCCGTCTTCCCCGTCAACCCCAAGCGGGACTCCGTGCTCGGGATCAAGGCATATAAGAACGTTCGGGAGATTCCCGCCGAGATCGACCTGGCCGTTGTCGTCACACAGTCCAAGCTGATCCCGGGGCTGATCGACGAATGCGGGCAGTTGGGATGCAAGGCCGCCGTGGTCATCTCGGCCGGGTTCAAGGAGGCTGGCCCCGAGGGCATCGAACTGGAGCGGCAACTCCTGGTCAACGCCCGCAAGCACGACATGCGCGTCATCGGGCCCAACTGCCTCGGCATCATGGTCCCGCCCTCCGGCGTGAACGCCACCTTCGCTGCCGGCATGGCTCGTACGGGGAGCGTTGGCTTCCTCTCACAATCAGGCGCTCTCTGTACCGCGGTTCTGGACTGGTCGCTCGCTGAAAACGTTGGCTTCTCCGCGTTCATGTCGCTGGGATCCATGGCCGATGTCGGCTGGGGTGACTTGATCTATTACTTGGGCAACGATCCCAAGACCCGCTCCATCCTCATCTACATGGAGAGCGTGGGCGACGCGCGAAGCTTCCTCTCCGCCGCGCGTGAGGTGGCCTACACCAAGCCCATCATTGTGATCAAGGCCGGACGCACCGCCGCCGGCTCCAAGGCCGCCGCTTCGCACACCGGTTCCATGACCGGGTCAGATGACGTGCTCGACGTGGCCTTCCAGCGCAGCGGGGTGCTGAGGGTCACCAACATCGCCGACCTCTTCTACATGGCCGAGGTTCTCGCCAAGCAGCCCCGCCCCAAGGGCCCGCGCCTGACCATTCTCACCAACGCCGGCGGACCTGGCGTGCTGGCGGCCGACGCCCTGCTGCTCGGTGGCGGCGAACTGGCTGAGATCTCGGAAGAGACCATTGCCACCATGAACGAGTTCCTGCCTGCTACCTGGTCGCGCGGCAACCCGATCGACATTATCGGGGACGCCGGTCCCGATCGATACGCCAAGTCCCTCGAGGCTGCCGCCAAGGACGTGAACACCGATGGCATGCTGGTGATCCTCACTCCGCAGGCGATGACAGACGCCACCCAGACTGCGCAACTTCTGAAGCCGCTCGCCAAGCTGGGTGACCGTCCGGTGCTCGCCTCCTGGATGGGCGGCGTCGACGTCGCTGCCGGCGAGCACATCCTCAACCAGGCTGGCATCCCCACCTTCCCCTATCCAGATACCGCCGCCCGCATGTTCAACTACATGTGGCGCTACACCTCCAACCTCAAGGCCCTCTATGAGACGCCGAGCGATGCGCGCGAAGAAGGCGACATCGATCCCGCCGCCGCCGCTGCCATCATCAATCGGGTCCGCGGCGAGGGCCGCACGATCCTCACCGAGTTTGAATCCAAGGATGTCCTGTCCGCCTACGGCATCCCCACTCTGCCTTCGCGCATTGCCGCTACCGAGGATCAGGCCGTCGAAGCCGCGGTTTCCATGGGATTCCCCGTGGTGCTCAAGCTCCATTCGCTGACTATCACCCACAAGACCGACGTTGGTGGCGTGCAACTGAATCTGAAGGACGAGGCCGCCGTGCGCGCTGCCTTCAAGGCCATTCGGGATTCTGTCGCCGCCAAAGCCGGGCTCGAGCACTTCAACGGCGTCAACGTCCAACCGTTCGCCAAACTAGACGGCTACGAGGTGATCCTGGGTTCCTCCATCGATCCTCAGTTCGGGCCCGTGCTGCTGTTTGGCATGGGTGGCCAGCTCGTCGAGGTTTTCAAAGATCGCGCCCTCGCCTTGCCCCCGCTCAACACCACGCTCGCCCGGCGGATGATGGAGAAGACCAAGATCTACAAGGCCCTAAAGGGTGTTCGCGGCCGGGCCGCTGTGGACCTGGGAGGCCTCGAGCAGCTCCTGGTCGCCTTCTCCCGCCTGGTCGTCGAACAGCGCTGGATCAAGGAGCTCGACATCAACCCGTTGATCGCTTCGCCAGAGCGGCTGCTGGCGCTCGATGCCCGCATCGTTCTCCACGATCCCGCCACGGATCCGGCCGACCTGCCGCGCTCCGCGATCCGGCCTTACCCGCTCCGCTATGCCGGTGAATGGACCATGCGCAGCGGCGAAACCGTCGATATCCGCCCCATCCGCCCCGAGGATGAGCCCGCCATGGTGCGCTTCCACGAAGGACTCTCCGAACGCACAGTCTACCAGCGCTACCTCCAGCTGCTGAACCTCAGCCAGCGGACCGCTCATGAACGGCTGACCCGTATCTGTTACATCGACTACGCCCGCCAGATGGCGCTCGTTGTTGAACGCACCATCCCCGAAACCGGCGAGCGGCAGATCATCGCCGTAGGCAGATTGCAGGGACTCACCGGAGCCTCCGAGTCGGAGTTCTCCATCGTGATCGCAGACGCGTACCAGAAACAGGGCCTCGGCACGGAGCTGCTGAACCGGTTGATCGAGATCGGCCGCCGGGAAGGCGTCAAGGTCATCGTCGCCGATATCCTGGCCGAGAACTCAGCCATGCAGAAAGTGGCGGAGAAGGCCGGGTTCAAACTCAAGCGCGAACTGGGCGACCCGACCGTCTCCGCTCGTCTCGAACTCTAGCTCCGGAGCGGGACTAGACCCAGACCTCCGACACGGGACCGGCGATCTCTATCTTGTCCGCCGCCGCGGCCTTGTCCCAGTAGTACATGGCATCGAGGCTGGCCAGGTAGTAGAAGGGCAGGTCGCCGAAACTCGGAGTCTCGGGATTCGGCTGGTACACAATCACCGCCAGTCCCACCACCGTGGCGCCCATCGATTCAATCAGGGCCCGCAGTTCCGTCAGTTTCCGGCCGCTCCTGAGGACATCGTCCACCAGGAGCACTTTCTCGCCCGCCACAGGCTCCTGGTAGGGGCGGAACCGCAGCGGTCCGCCCTCCTCGCCTCTCTCGGCCCAGTACACCTGCTTGGCGCGTAGCGCCTCGCACATGCCGTAAGCCACCGGCAGACCTGCCGTCGCCGGAGTGACGATCGATAACTCCGAAACAATGGCCCTGATCTCCGGATGGGCACGCAGTTTCCGGCTGAGCGCTACGCTCAGCAACTTCGCCGTTTCATAGTGGCGCATGGCCATCGAAACCTGCAGGTAGCGGTCCGAGTGCAGGCCGTTGGGGTACTGGAAATGGCCCGAACGCAGGGCTCCAGTCTCGCGCAACAGGGCGACGACTTCATCTTCAGTGGGTATGAGTTGCATGACTGCTGGTATGCTCCTTCAAGCCGGCTGCCGTGGCCTACATGGGCCCGGACGCCGCCGACGCCCCTATTGTGCCACCGCCGCAACAGGCGCGGGTAGCAGCACCTCGAAGCCACCTCACGCCGCCGCCTCCATCGCCAGCGCCAGCGCACCGCTCAGGGCCGGATACTCACACCCCGGGGCCACTATGTCCGGCAACGGCAGGTACCCGTTTGCCAGTTCGCTCACCCGCCTGCGGATCAATGGAAGCAGGTGGCCCTGTGTCATCACCCCGCCGCCCAGCACGATCATCCGTGGAGAGAGGACGCACGCCAGGTTCACGCACGCGCGTCCCAGGTACTCGGCTTCCAGCAGCCACGCCAGGTGACCCTCCGGCAACCCGTCCGCCGGCTCTCCCCATCGCTGTTCCATCGCCGGTCCGCTGGCCAACCCCTCCAGGCAATCGCCGTGAAACGGGCATACCCCTTCGAACTGCTCATCTTCGTCCGGAGCTCTGCCCACCAACAGGTGGCCGATCTCAGAGTGCATCCGGCCGTGCACCAGCTTGCCTCCGGACAGAACACCCCCGCCGATGCCTGTGCCCACCGTGATGTACACCAGGTCCTCGACGCCCCGCCCGGCGCCGCAACGCGCCTCGCCCAACGCCGCCGCGTTCACGTCCGTTTCCAGGGCCACCGCCAGGCCGAGGGCTTTCTGCAGGGTGTCGCGCAAGGGAAAGCCCTGCCATGCCAGCTTGGGGGTGTTCGTGATCGTGCCATCCTTGAAATCCAGCGGCCCGAAGGAGGCTACACCCAGCCCCGCCAGTCCCCGTTGCCGCGTGAAATACCGGATCACTTCTCCCAGAGTCTCGCTCGGATTGTTCGATGTGGGGATGCGCACAACCTCCCTCGGCTGTGCTGGATCCTCCCCCACCGCCAACACAAACTTGGTCCCGCCCGCCTCAATTGCTCCGTAGAGTGCCATTCCCACAGTCTATGCCCCGTTGCTAATTTCCGCCCGCGTCCACCAGCAGGTTCATCAGCGCATCGCCGCTGCGCCGGATCTCCCTGCGCGCGATCTCCACCGAAAGCCATCCCGCTGGAGCCCACGGCAGCAGCACCCGGCCGAAATGCATCTTCCACTCCGCCGGGCTGGCTGTCTTTGCCGGAGCGTCCTTCAGGAATTGTACGAACGAGCCGATCGCCGTCTCGAGCAGGGACTGCGAACTGGTCAGGTCCAGCAGGTTCTTGTACGCCGACGCCTTCATGTGGAAGTGCGCCATCGGCGGCGCTCCCTTTTCCGCGCGCCACGACTCCACCCGGTGCACCACCGCCGTGAACCGCGCCTCCCACTCCGCGTCCGCCCCAGCCGGCGCCGGCCGCAATCCATTCAAGGCCTTCTGAATCTCCCGGGGTTCGCCGCTTTCCCAGAACACGTAGTTCTCCGCGGCGTCACACGGCTTGTTGCGCGCCTGTGCCTTGGTGTACGCCGCAAACGCAGCCTCCAGCGCCTCGCCCCCCCCGCCCTTTTTGAGGGCCCGAACCTCCTCCTCCAGCGCCGGCATGAAAGACGATGCATAAATGCTGCCTGGAGCCACGATGAAAGCGCTTGCTAGTGATGAAATGAGCGTTGTTTTCTCTTCTTCGCTCCCGCCGAACTCCCGGACCATCGCCGCCGCCGCCGCCAGTTGCTGCGGGGCCGCCGAGGCCGCGATCACGCGCATGAGGAACTCTACATGACGCCCATCTTCCCGTTCCTGCGTCGTGAATCCAACCCGCGCCATCTGCAGTGCCAGGCCGTAGTACTCCTCCACCCGCGCCACCGTCACGTCGCCGCACTTGCCCGCCGGTGGCGCCGGAACAGGCATCTCCAGCGTCATTTCCAGGGCCCGGCGCGGGTTCACGCGAATCATTGCCCGGACCGCCCTGACCTGCAGCCCCAACCCGTCCAGGCGCTGCAGCGAGGCCTCCGCGCGCTTCCCGCCCACGCTGTCGGACACCGCCGCCGACACCTCCGGATACGGCATCCTGGCTTGCGAGGCCAGCCGGAACGCCTCCGCGGCGCGCTCGGCCTGCCTCTGCTTGTCCGAGTCCGGGCATGCCAGCAGCAGGCTGGCCGCGATCTCCGGCGGCGCCTGGTACACCCCGTCCAGCCAGGCGCACGGCGGCGTCAGCGCCATGGCCAGCAGAACTGCCGTCACCTCCTGACCCGCTTCATCGCCTGCCGGAACGCCTCCTGGATGCGAGGCTCCACCTCTTCGGTGAACGGCCCCGGCTGGCCGTAGTAGATCATGCTGTCCACAGCTTCATAGCCGCCCTCGCGCAACACGCGCGCGCTGGGGATGTAGCACGCTACATCATTGCTGTAGCCAGCCACCATGAGGCGCTCGCCGGCGAAGGTGCGCTGCGCCCACAGCGAGTAGTCGATCACCACCTCGCCGCCCAGAGCGGCCAGGGTGAAGCCCCTCTCAAACCGTACAACCTGCACCGGATATTGAAGTTTTCTCACTTCCCGCCGTTCGTCGTAGGCCTTCAGCATCAACTCAGCCCGCCGGACTTTGTAGATGTTCTTGTCCTGTAGATCCCGCTCGTATTGCTCCCGGGTATGCGGAGCGAACGGCAGATCGGCCATCTGCAGCGCCGTGCGTATCCTCCCGGAGACCGGCTGCATGCCCGTCCGCGTCACCCGGGCTACCTCCGCGGCCAGCGATTGCCCGTGCTTCTCGGCCAGTTCCAACTGGCTTCTTGGATTCGGGTTCTGGTCCCCGCCGCACAGCATCACGAAGAGCGCCGTTGCTCCAGGGAACTCCCGCTCCACCGCGATCTGCGCGAAGCCGGCGTAGTCGCCGCTCAATTGGTAGAACTTGTCCGTCAGCGTCGTATTGTGGCAGGCGTACCCGAACAGCACTGCCCTCACCTTGCCACTCGGCGACACAACGCGTAGCACGGGCACCTTGTGGTCGACCGGGCCCTGCGGATTCACGCCGAGCCGGACGCTCTGCGGGGTCACCTCTCTCCGGTTGACCGCGAATCCGGTCTCACCGTAGTCGAAGGCCAACTTGGCAGGTTGGAGGTCCCCCAGGGCCCCGCCGATCACCGCCTCCAGCTTCGCTCTTAGTTCGCCCCAGTAGGCGGCGACCACCTCGCGCTGCTCGGGGGTCTGGGGGCCCATCACCGAGAGGTTCCCCCGGACGACAGGCCCCGTGTGAGTGTGCGAGGAATTGAAAACGATCTGCGGCCGATCCAGCTTCCACTTCACCATTGCTGCGGCCGCTACCACGTCGGTGATCTCTTTCGGAAGGCCGATGAGATCGGTCGTAACCACTATCACCCGGCCGCCTCTACCGTCTTCAATCGCAATGGCTTTTGCCCACAACGGGTGCAGGACGCCCTCGCTGGGCTTGGTTCTGGCGGCATATCCGGCCATCCAAATTTGACTTGGAGGTGTGATTTCAATGCGGGCCACGCCCGCCCTCAATGTGGGCGCCGCTTCGACGGCGGTCTCCAGGCCCAGTACGAAGACGAGTGAAAAAAGTTGGTGTCTCATGGCTTTCCCGGTGCTAGAATCCCTCTGTTCGGTTCAAAAACGTATCTGGGAGTATTCGATGCTCTTGTGCCGTGCCCTCTCTGTTCTGATCCTCCTCGGTGTTGCCGCCTTCCCGCAAGCACAAAGTAACGCGGGGAACGTGAAAGGCACCGTCATGGACCCTTCCGGAGCCGCCATCTCCAAGGCAAAGGTCTCCATCAGCGACCCGGACCGCGGAATCGCCCGTACGGCGGACACCAACACGGCCGGCGAGTTCAGCATCCCGCTGCTGCCGCCCGGACGGTACCGGTTGCGCGCCGAGGCGGAAGGTTTCAGCGCCAAAGTACTTGAAGGCGTGGAAGTGCGTGTGGGCGACACCATCTCCCTCATTGTGCAGTTGGTGGTCGGCGCCGTCCAGCAACAGATCGAAGTTCAGGCCGACGTGCCGGTGGTGGAAAGCGAACGAGTGCAGCAGGCCAACACGATTGAGCTGGGCCGGATCAGGGACCTGCCCATCAACAAGCGCAACTATCTCGACTTCGCCTTGCTCTCTCCCGCTACTGCGTCCACTCAGGACATCGTCGACGGCAGCGACTTCCGCGTCGCGCAGACGCCCCATTCGGGCATCAGTTTCGGCGGCAGCAACGGCCGCGGCAACGGCTTCTTCATCGACGGCGTCGAGAACGTCCTGAACTCCGGCGGCGTCAGGCTGTCGGTGAGCCAGGAGGCCGTTCAGGAGTTTCAGATCAACCGAAACTCGGCTTCGGCCGAGTTCGGCTGGGCTTCAGGCGGCACGGTGAACATCGTCACCCGTTCCGGCGCCAACGATTTCCACGGCAACATCTTCGGCTTCCTGCGCCACCGCAGCATCCAGGCCCGCAACTACTTCGATCCACAGAAATCGGCCTACACCCGTTCGCAGGCAGGCGCCACAATCGGCGGCCGCATCAAGCGCGACAAGTCGTTCTTCTTCCTTGCCTATGAGCGTCTGGGCCGGAACGAAACGGCTTTTGTCCCGATTCTTCAAGACCGCACGGCATTCACCACTCTGCCCGGCTCTCAAGCGCAGTTGCTGGCCGCGTTGACCGCATCAGGCAGTCCGCAACTGGCGGGATTGTCCGCGGCGCTTCGCGGCGCTTTGACGCCGGGGCTGAATCCCAGAGTCACCAATACTTTCAACGCCAACAGCGGGACCTTCCCGTTCAGCGAACGAACCAACAGTCTTTCCGCCAGGCTGGATCACCGATTCTCCGACAGCCACAGCATATACCTGCGCGGCAATGTGGCCAACCTGGACAACCAGAACGACCAGTTCGGCGCGCTGGTCGCTTACAACCGCGGCCGGTCGTTCGGCCTCTGGGACGGCTCGGTCATGCTGAATGACACGTTGGTCCTGGGATCGAAATGGGTGGGTGAAACGCGCCTCCTGTTCAACTACAACCACATGTTCGTCATCCCGACCGACCCTCTGGGCCCTGAGCAGAACGTGACTGGCTTTGGGCTCTTCGGCCGTGAGATCTTTCTGCCCTCACGCACCTACGAACGCCACTACCAAGCCATCCAGAACTGGAACTACCACTCTTCCGCGCACGACTTCAAGTTCGGAGTGGACATCAACCCGATGCGGGACTTGGTGAACTCGGAGACGTTCTTCTCCGGCCGTTTCTCCTTCGGAGAGGCCGTACCGCTAAATGCCGTCATCGCCGGCGCCTCCAGCGCAGCCACGGTGACCTCGATCGTGCAATTCCTCCAGGCCTCGGGCCAGTCGGCTCTGATTCCCGCTCTCAGCGCCCCGGTGAGCGCCCTACAGGCGTACTCTCTCGGGCTGCCGACGTTCTACCAGCAAGGTTTCGGCAATCCTCTCTGGAAGGGCTGGACCAAGCGCTTCGGTTTCTTCGCCCAAGATTCCTGGAAGGCGAGCAAGTCCCTTACCCTCAACTTCGGTCTGCGCTACGACCTGGAAGTCAATGAGCCCGTGCTCGGCACCGACAAGAACAACTTCGCTCCGCGCTTCGGCTTCGCCTGGAGTCCGGGTGCTGATCGCAAGTTCGTCATGCGCGGCGGCTATGGTTTCTACTTCACGCCCACCAATCTTCAAATTGTGAATGTCGCCGACACACTCTCCGGCAAGTACATCAACCAGGTTTTCATCCCCCTCACCGGTATCCCCGGTATCAACAATCCGCAGACCGGACGTCCCACGACCTCCGGCGACATCTTCCAGGGCCTGCTCAGGCAGGGAGTCATCGGCACGCGCAGAATCACCGAGCAGGACCTTCTGCCCTACGGCGTGAGAGTGGGGCCGGGCCTGCCGCTGCGCGTGGAATTCGGCAGCGATCGGATTCGCCAGGCCTATGCGCAGCAGGCGAGCTTCGAACTGGAGCGCGCCGTCGGCGAGTGGGCGTTCTCTGTGGGCTACAACTTCAGCCACACGCTAGGGATTCCGCGCATCTCGGCCCGTAACCTGTACTACACCGGGCAGACCCGCCCCGACGGGTCTCCCATCTACGGACGGTACGATCCGACGCTGCTGCAGAAGAACATCTTCACCTTCGATGGCAACTCCAGCTATAACGCGGGGATCCTCCAGGTGCAGCGAAGGATGCGCCGCAATTTCACGCTCGCCGCCCATTACACGTACTCCAAGGCGATCGACGACGTGACCGACTTCAACTCCGATTTTTCACCCATGGATCAGTTGTGCAAGCGCTGCGAGCGGTCGGTATCGCCCTATCACCATGGCCACCGCGCGGTCATCAACGCGGTCTACCAGTCCACCGTCAAGAATCTCGTCCTGCGGGATTGGAACGTGTCGCCTATCTTCAGCGCCAACTCAGCCAGGCCGTTCAACATCCTGGCCGGCGCTGACGTCAACGGGGACAACTACACCACCAATGACCGGCCGTTCGGCGCCGGCCGCAACATCGGCATAGGGCCCACCTTCGTGACCTTCGACATGAGGCTCTCCCGGCGGTTCAAGTTCGGGGGCAACGAGCGCCGCGGCCTGGAATTCATCGCCGAGGGCTTCAACCTGGCCAATCACACCAACTTCAAGACCGTCAACAACACGGTCGGCAACGTGCCGCTCAGTTCCCTTGCCAGGCCCATCACAGGCAAGAAGGGGGCATCGCCCACGACGCCTCTGGCTTACACCTCGGCCAACGATCCCCGGCAGTTCCAATTCGGCCTCAAGCTCTATTGGTAGTCCGGCTGTAACTTAGCAAGGTCCAGACACCGTCTGCGTTATCACTATGTTCAAGAAAACTCTCCTCATCGTTTCGTGTCTGTTGCTTGTGGCAGGCGCGCTTTTCGCCGCCGACGTGACCGGCAAGTGGACCGCCCAGGTGCCCGGCCGCAACGGACAAACGCGCGAGCAGACGTTCAACCTGAAGGCGGACGGCGAGAAGCTGTCCGGCACGCTCTCCGGCGGGCAAGGAGGCGAGACGGCCATAGCGGACGGCAAGATCAGCGGCGCCACAATCAGCTTCACCGTAACCCGGCAAATGGGTGACAACTCAATGAAGTTCACCTACACCGGAACGGTGGCCGGCGATGAGATCAAGTTCAAGCGTGAAGGCGGCCAGGGACAACCCAGGGAATTCGTCGCCAAGCGCGTGAAATAGCCGCTGAGCGCCTGTCGTATACTCGACCGTAGGTGTCTAGCGCATCTCCCCCGACTGCCACGCCGGGCTACTGGAATTCTGTCGGCTCCCAGCCCTCGCGGGCATGGTATCTGGATCCCCTCGTCTCCGCTCAGAAACGACGGGTACATCAGGACTTGATTCGCCGCTGGGTCGGCCCGTTGAATCCAAGCCGGTTCCTGAAGACCGACCTGTTCGAAGAGGCCGGCAATGGGGACCGGCTGATGTTCGACCTACTGCCGCAAGCCACAGCCATCGGTATGGACGTGGCCCCAAGTATCGTACGTCGCGCCTCGACCCGTGAACCAGGCGCTGATTGCCGTTTCCTCGTCTGTGACGTGCGCCAATTGGCGCTGGCCTCCGGCTCGCTCGACCTGGTTCTTTCCACCTCCACATTGGACCATTTCGATTGCGTCGAAGACGTTCGAAAGGCGCTGAACGAGCTAGTCCGGGTGCTCCGCCCGGGCGGAATGTTGATTGTGACGCTGGACAACCCGCTGAATCCGATCTACTCCGTTCTGAGAATGGTCTGCCGCACTCGCATGGCGCCGTTCAAGCTAGGAGTCACTTTGTCGGCCCGGGATCTCTCCTCAGAACTGATGCGGATGGGTTTGGATGTTGAAGATGCCAGTCTGCTGATCCACAATCCCCGGCTGTTGTCCACGCTGGTATTCCTGGTTCTCAGGAGACTGCTGGGACGCTACGCGGACCGGCCCATCGCCTGCCTGCTGGCTGTGTTCGCGGCCGCAGGCCGCCTTCCCACGCGCCGTTACACGGCCTGCTTCAACGCCGTCTGTGCCCGCAAGCTTGCGGTCCCATCAGCTTGCGTTGAGTCCTGATAGGACCCGCGGTACGGTCTTGAGCATGATCTGCCAGTCCAGGGCGAGCGACCAAGTGTCGATGTAGGCCAGGTCCAGCCGCATCCAGTCGTCGAAATCCAGATTGTCCCTTCCACCGAGCGCCCATAGGCAGGTCAGGCCCGGACGCATCCGCAGCCGCCGCCGTTGCCAGCGTTGGTATTGGGCGACCTCGTCAGGGACCGGCGGCCTGGGTCCTACAATCGCCATCTCACCGCGCACGACGTTCCAGAGTTGGGGCAGTTCATCGAGGGAGAACTTGCGCAGCCACTTGCCGACCGCGGTCAGGCGCGGGTCGTTGGGGATCTTGAACGCCGTCTTCTTCACGTTCAGATGCTCCACTTCGGCTCTCCGCGATTCCGCGTCAACAACCATGGTCCTGAACTTGTAGAGCGTGAACCGGCGTCCGTTCAGCCCGCATCGCTGCTGACGGAAGATGACGGGTCCATGGGAAGACAGACGAATCACCAACGCGATGACCAGAAGACTGGGTGACCCCAGGACCAACGCGCAGGCTGCCAGGAAGACGTCACTGATGCGTTTGACCAACAGCCGCGCATCGTCGTGCGGCGCTCCCGCATAGGTCAGCAGCGGCTCATCTTCCAGGTGGTCCAACGCGACTCGCGCTTGGATGTGTGGGAAGAAGTCGATATGGATGCGAGTGCGAACGCCCTCCTCTTCACAGAGTAGGAATGCGTCTTCGAGGTCACCGAGACGCTGGCTTTCCACCGCGAAAAGCACCTCATCCACTACCGTCCGCTGAAGCAGGGCTGCCAGATCGGCCAGAGGGTGTACGGGATACTCTTTGGCAAGCGTGACTCGAGATTCCGCCTGGTCCAGGAACCCGAGCAAGCGCAGGCCAAACCGCTCATTCGCCTCGATGAGGCGTCCCAGCCTCAGCGCCGTCTCACCGCGGCCGACCACCAGAATGTGCCGGCGGGCTGCGTCGGCGCCAAGGAAAGTGCCGGCAGCCAGCCGGCAACCAAGACGGAAGAGGCACTGGAGAAGGATTCCATAGGCGAAGAGGAGGGCAATGAAGGGCCTGCTGAGGTCGATCCGCTGAACGTACTGAAAGAGAACTAAAGCGGCGACAGCCATCGTCCCCTGACGCAGGGTAGTCCAAATCAACAGCCGCCGGCGTCCCAGAAGGACGGAATCATAGGCGGTGACCCAGAGTCCGGCGACGACCCAGCAGACGGCGGAAGCAAGGATGAGCAGAGTCTTGGTATAGCCGGGGAGGAAGAACACGCGCTCAAGCGGGAGAATGCTGCGGGTGGCGTAGGCAATCTCAAAAGCCAACCATATCAGCAAGATATCGGCGGCGATGAAGATCGGGCGGGTGTTGAGATGCTGCCTATTGAACACGGTTGGCCTGAACAGGATATCACGGCTGATGAGCGGAGGGGCTTCTTGCGAAGAGGCGGAGGCGGGAGGCGGTATTATGAACCATACTTAATCTTAGGTCGTGTTGCGGAGGGTATCCCGGGATGCTAATCTAGTTTCGTAGCCGCGACGGACAGCCCGGGCACGGACGAAGAAACTAAAAAGGGCTTGCAAGGCCCGAACAAGTTTGGTAGTCTGGATGATGGGCGCCGACGAAAAAGCGAGAAGCGGAAGGTCGATGCGTGAGTGTCGCACCGGACGCTGAGCTGGTCGGTTAGCAAGTCCGAAGCAGTTCTCAAGTTTCCCGAATTTTGGCAAGGAACTTGTTGACGCCCGGCGAAGCCGGAGCAGGCAAGTGCGCGCCAAAACGCCTTTCGAGGCCGGCAGTGGTCATCTCTTCCGCGAGGATCGGATGCAGCTGCTCAGATCTTTGAAAATCTGGTTGAACGCGAAGTTAATTCCGTTTCAGACTTGAGTCAAACCGGGGACGAATCAAACTCTACAGTTTTACATGAGAGTTTGATCCCGGCTCAGAATCAACGCTGGCGGCGCGCTTAACACATGCAAGTCGAACGAGAAAGTGGAGCAATCCATGAGTACAGTGGCGCACTGGTGAGTAACACGTGGATCATTTACCTCCTTGTGGGGAATAACCTTGGGAAACCGAGGCTAATACCGCATAAGTCCGAGAGGAGAAAGCCGCAAGGCGCAGGGAGAGAAGTCCGCGGCCGATTAGCTAGTTGGTAGGGTAATGGCCTACCAAGGCGACGATCGGTAGCCGGCCTGAGAGGGCACACGGCCACACTGGCACTGAAACACGGGCCAGACTCCTACGGGAGGCAGCAGTGGGGAATCTTGCACAATGGGGGAAACCCTGATGCAGCGACGCCGCGTGAGCGATGAAGCCCTTCGGGGTGTAAAGCTCTTTCGACGGGGACGATAATGACGGTACCCGGAGAAGAAGCTGCGGCTAACTACGTGCCAGCAGCCGCGGTAATACGTAGGCAGCAAGCGTTGTTCGGAATTACTGGGCGTAAAGGGCGCGTAGGCGGCCTGCTAAGTCGAACGTGAAATCCCCGGGCTCAACCCGGGAACTGCGTCCGATACTGGCAGGCTTGAA
>JACRKW010000105.1 GCA_016215215.1 Acidobacteriota bacterium | reverse complement strand
GCCACCGTGGCCGAGCGGTTCGGGACCTCCGACGGCCTGGACCTGGTGCGAGCCGCGCAGCGTTTCTACGAGTCGCATGACGACTCGTACGACTACCTGGTCTTCTTCAACACCATGGGTCTGGCGGCTGCTCCCGGCGCCCTGGCCACGGAAACCACCGTGCGCAGCACGCGTACGGGAATCGGTGAAACCCCGATCGATGCAGCCGGCTCATACGGCTCTCCGCAACGCCTCCAGGCCGTGCTCAACATGGGCCCGCTGGCGCAGTACCCTAGCGCCCCGTATGCGCGGGTGGGCAACCGGGGCCAGATCACCGGCGACAACACCATGACCATCCTGGGCCACGAAACAGGCCACCTCTTTCTGGCTCTGGCCAGCATTCGCGATCCGAACGGTTCCCGCCCAATGCTGGGCGTGCAGAACGCCCACTGGAGCTTCAACTTCAATTCGGAAGCATCGCTGCTGGAAGGCAACCGCATCCAGGACAACGGGCCCGGCATCACCAATCGCTTTCTCACAGTGGCCACCGTGGAGGGCTATTCGCCCCTGGACCAGTACTTGATGGGACTCCGGCCTCCACAGGAGGTGCCCTCGACCTTCCTGGTGCGGAGCAGCCCTTATCCCAACGCCGGTTTTCCGAGGGTGGGCGTGGTGTTCTCAGGCCAGCGGCAGGACGTCACCGTCGACGACATCATCGCCGTTGAAGGCCGCAGGACGCCAGACGATACCGTCGCCCAGCGCCGCTTCCGCTTCGCGCTGATCATGCTGGTTCCCGCCGGAACCGAACCGCAACCGGAAGACCTGGAGAAACTGGAGACCTACAGGGCCGAATTCGAGCGCTATTTCCCGCGCGCCGCGCAGGAGCGGGCCTGGGCCGACTGCACGTTGCGCAATTCGCTTGCGATCTCCGCATGGCCGGCCGGGGGCGTGGTCGCCGGCGACGAAGCTGTCCTCGAATTGCGAATCCCACGCCCTGCGGAAACCGACATGGACGTGATGCTCTGGTGCCCTCAGGGGCTCATCGAGTACCCGGCAGTAGTCACATTGCCCGCCGGGAAGTCAGCGATTTCGTTCCGCGTGAAGGGTCTCTCGGCTGGCACCTGCGACCTTGTAGCTGAAAGTACCGACGTGCGCTTCGCGCCGGTGTTCGCCCGCATGGCAGTGATGGGCCAGCGCTCGGACCTGCGTCTGCAGGAGTACTACTCCCAGGGTTCGCTGTTAGTATTGCGGGTCAACGACCAAAACGAGGTGGGATATTCCAACGTGAACCTGGCGGTAGAGGGCACCGAGGCGGAGATCCGCACCGACGCTGCCGGGTTGGCCTGGATCCAGCGCGATCCTGCCAAGGACGTGGTAGCCGAGGTGGAGGGTGCGCCTGGTACCCGAATTGTGGTCAAGGCCCGCCAATAGCCTGCCAGCCCCGGAGCCTTACCTGGCGGCGGGCGAAAAGTCCGTCTCTACCTTCCACGCCTCCAAGGTGTTGTAAACAATCGGGCAGTAGACCGCCCGGTCCTTGAAGTCCCACATCTTGGCCTGCAACGACGCCGACCCGCGCAGGGTGTGCGGGAAGTCCCGGCAGGATGCGGGGCGGGTATCGTAGACGGTGCATACATTCCCTGACAGAAACACGCATCCGCTGGTCTCGTCCCGCTTCAGGACAAGACCCTCTTCCTCGGTCGTGGTGGTGTAGTCCTTCAGAAACCGGCCCTCGGGCAGCCGCAGCAACTTTGCCAGACGGTCCACGTCCCGTGCCAGCAGGCGCGCCGTGGCGACCCTGCAGCAGTTGGCGCACTGGGTGCAGTCGACTTGCTCCCCAGGCGCCGCAGCCGCCGCTCCACAAACGCGTGCGTCTTCAGGTGCCGGCGGAAGCGCTCGTTCTCGCCGCGCTTCTGCTCGCCCAACCGCCGGATCTGGACCAGATCAGTAATCATGCTTCCACCGCAATGGTACCAATGCGGGACCTTGGGCCTGGAACTGTGGCGGATGAAATTCCGCCCGGCGCCCCGAACAATGGGGATGTGAAGAATCTCCTCCTGCTGACCATCCTGCTCGCCGCCATCGCCTGCGCCTCGCCCATCGAGGGCGTCACGTTGCAGGATCCGCCTCTCTTTGTCCCGTCGCCGCCGGGGCCCTGGCTGCAGAAGGATCTGGGGAACGGGCTCCACTGGGAGGGGGCGGCGCCGGGCCAGTTCGATTGGGATCTGCGCATGGTAGCCCTCCCCTCACAGAGGGGGTTCTTCTTGGAGCCCCCGCCCACTGAGACGCCGGAACCGGCGTCCACGCTTCTCACGGCGGCCGGGCTCATTGCGCTGTCGGCTATTGGTTTCCGGCGGATCAAAAACGCCTAAGTATGCGCTTACAAACAGTTTTTCGTTGACCTGAATCCGATCTTCAGATAGCATTCACCCTATTCGTGACACTTGTATCGGGTGTGCCCACATGCCCCGATGACCGGTCAGAAGAGGAGTTGTCTCGCTATGAAGCTGCAGCGCGCCGCAATACTT
>JACRKW010000081.1 GCA_016215215.1 Acidobacteriota bacterium | reverse complement strand
GCTTCGACATCCAGGAGTTCGCCTCCGGCTTCGAGCGGCCGCGCTACATGATCCAGGGACCGTCGGGCGAGATCCTTCTCTCCGACAGCATGAAAGCCGGCTCGGTCTATGCGCTGGTCGACAGGAACAAGGACGGCCGCATTTCGAGCGAAGAGCAAACGCAGATCGCTTCAAACCTCGACCGCCCCTTCGGTTTGGCTCTCTGGAAGGACTACCTCTACATCGCCGAGACCACCTCGGTGAAGCGCTATAAGTACGATTCCAAGAAGCTCGCCGCCGGCCCGGGCGAAGAGGTAGTCTCCCTGAAGGAAGCGCCCTCAGGGCACTGGACGCGCACCATTCTGTTCGACGCCAAGGGCGAGAAGTTCTACCTCGGCGTCGGCTCGCAGTCCAACGTTTCGCCGGGCGAGCCTGAGATCCGAGCAGCTATCACACGCTACAACCCCGATGGCTCCGGCCGCGAATACGTCGCCACCGGAACCCGCAACCCCATCGGTATGGACTGGTATCCCGGCAGTAACACGCTATGGGCCGCCGTCCAGGAGCGTGACGGACTCGGCGACGACCTGGTCCCTGACTATTTCACCGCCGTCAAGCCAGGCGGCTTCTATGGTTGGCCTTACTCCTACATCGGGCCCAATGAGGAGCCCCGCAACAAGGGGTTGAAGCCCGATCTGGTCGCCCGCACCATCGTGCCGGACGTGGTCCTGCCGGCGCACGTCGCCGTGCTCGACTCGCGTTTCTACACCGGCAGGCAGTTTCCCAAGAAGTACCAGGGGGGCGCATTCCTCGCCTATCACGGTTCCTGGAACCGTGCGCAGAGAATCGGCTACTCCGTCGTGTTCGTTCCCTTTAAGGACGGCCGTCCGTCGGGACCGGTGGAGGACTTCCTTACCGGCTTCATGACCGACCCGAATTCGAAGGAGGTCTGGGGCCGGCCCGTCGGCCTGCTCCAATTGAATGACGGCAGCCTCCTGGTCTCCGACGATGGAGGCAAGAAGTTGTGGCGCATTACATACAAAGCAAAGTAGCCATCCCGCTCCTGACGCTCGGCGTGGCCGCGGCGGTTCTCGCAGCCGCCGCGCCGCGGCGCCCGTTTTCCCACAAGTACCATCTCACCCAGGTGCCCTCCTGCGAGAGTTGCCATTCGGCAGCGGCTGAGTCCACCAAAGCCGCCGACAACCTCATCCCCGACAAAAGTGCATGCGTCAATTGCCATGACGAGGTCGACATTGCTCCGCCGCACACGGTGGGCGTCCAGTCTTTCAACCATTCCAAGCACGTGAAGATGGGCAACCCCGCGCGGCTGTTCTCCGGCGCGGTCCGCGGCAAATCGTACCTGGGCGAGAGTCCGCCCGTGATCGAGGCGCTCGCCGCGGCCAAGGATGCCTGCGAGGGATGCCACCACGGCATTCCGGAGAGCGAGAGCGTTCCGCGGGACAGAGCCGTAAAGGCCCACTTCCCGCAGATGGCGGATTGCCTGGTTTGCCACAACAAGATCGAGCCTCCCTACTCCTGCGTCAAGTGCCACACCGCCCCCGCCGCCGGTTTCAAGCCGCCGTCGCACGGCCCCGAGTTTGGAGACACGCACTCCAGCAAGGACCTACCCAAGGCCGCGTGCGCCGTCTGCCACGGCCGCAGGTTCACATGCAAAGGCTGCCACTAGCCATCCTGTGCGCCGCGCCGCTGCTCGCCCAGATCCGCGGCGGCGCGCTGGTGGAGAAGCCGCGGCCCCTCATCATCACCTGGGGGGACCGGCTCCAGGCATGGCCTTTGAATGGCGGTCCGCATGTTACGCTTCTCTCCGGCACGAACTTCGGCCCCGGGGGATGCGCAACCGACGTCGACGGTGATGGGCGCGACGATCTACTAATCCAGGGCCGCCCCGGAACCGGACCCTTCCTCTGGCTGCGTGCGCCGGACTGGAAGGCGTCCGTCATCGAGGAAGAGACCGAGTTCAAGGACTGCCTGCCGTTCAGCATGGAAGGCCGCCGCGGCGTGCTGATCCCGCACGTGAACGCACAGTTGCGTTTCTATCTCTTTCCGAGCTTTCAGTACAAGGAGTTGTACTCCATCTACACCAACTCGCGTCAGGGTGGCTTGCTGGCGCACGACGTGGACGGCGACGGGCTTGATGATCTCTTCGTAGGTAACTACTGGATGCGCAACCCGGGCAGGCTCGGCGTCGCCTGGCGGCTCTTCGCCATCAATGTCTGGCACGATACCCCGTCGGCCGCCTTGGCGGCGCTGGGCCTGTGGCGCAATGGCGCGCTGGTTTGGGCCGAGTCGGAGGCCGAACGCGCGCGCATCGCCGTCTTCTCGCCGCCGGCTGACCGTAAGCAGTTGTGGGAGGAACACCGGCTCGCCCCGCTCGACAGACCGCGCGCGGTGCTCGTCCATCCGGCTGGAGTTTTCATCGGCCACGCCTCAGGCGTCGTGCTGGAGACGCCCGAAGCCGGTGGCTGGCGGCGCACCGATGTGGCCACTGGGTTCGAAGCCCTGAAGTTGATCCGCTGGAAGGACGGCGTTTGGGCCGTCACTCCGCAGGGGGTCCGGCGGTTGCCTACAGTGCGGACACGACCTTCTTCGCGGCGGCGATAGCCTGTTCGCGCGTGGCCATGACGCGCGAATCCACTTCGATCCAGGCATCACCCTTCACAACGAAAATCGCCGCGCCCATCGGCGCGGAGTAGGCGCGATCGCCGAGGTCCGGGATGTTTTCCATGTACTTTCCCGGCAGACCGGCGGTCATCCCTTTCATGGCCAGCAGAAAGCCCGCTTCCTGGCTCTTCGCCTCGCCCCAGTTGACGGTGATTTTCAGCACGGGCACGGGCTCGCCCGGCGCCGATCCTGTTGCCGCGGCCGCGCCGGCCAATCCCTTGGTGAGCTGCTCCATGACGGCTTTGGCGTCCTCGGCGTTCCTGGGCTCGTTCTTCTGCAGTTTCTCGAAGCTCTCCTTCACCTTGGCCTGGCCTCCGGCCGCGGTGGCGGCGGCTTCGCCGAAGTAGGTGCAGCTGTTGCCCTCCCGGTCCGCGCGCACGATGGGCAGGCTCATAATCTCCTTCAAGTCCTCCTTGCTCAGCAGGGAGCAGACGTCGGCGGTGCGCCGGAGAGAGGGACCGTAGGTCGCGTTGGACTGGCTCAGTCCCAGGTCCTTGGCCACCGACTCGGCCTTGTTCTTGATCTTGTAGCCGACGTACACCACGCCGCCAACCACGGCCACACCAAGGAAACCGAGGACGAGGACGACGATCAACAGGATCTTGCCGAGCCCGGAGCCCTTGGCGGCCGGAGCGGCGGCGGTTACGGTTTGCGCCGGGGCGGTTGAGCTGGCCGTCAGACGCGATCCACAATGAGCGCAGAAGCCCGCCTCAGGCGCGAGCGGTTTGCCACAGGAAGGACAGAAGTTGGCCATGGTTTCTCCTGAGTGTTACTTCTTGTTGCGTAGATAGGCGTCGTCGCCCTGAATCCAGTCTTCCCTGCGCGGGGTGAAGAGGTCCATCACTTCACTGTCCTCAACCACCTCGACTCCGTGCGGAAGATGGGGCTTCAGTTCGAGCACTTGGCCGGGGCCGACAAGCACCTCGCCATCGGGAAGCAGGAACTTCAGCAACCCGGATTCCACCATACTGACCTGTTCATTGTGGTGCGAGTGCACCGGGACCACGGAGCCGGCCTTCAAGCTCAGCCGGGCGATTGTCATCGAGGCCGTATGGATTACCTGGCGGGTCAGCAGCGAATGCATTCGTTCGCTGGGGATGTCGTTCCAGTTCAAGGGTTTCACAGCAGGCGTAGTGTATCATGATGGTTGATCGGCGGCGCGCGCCGCCATGCCAAGCATGGAGTTGTCATGAAGGGTGTCATTCTTGCGGGGGGCAAGGGGAGCCGGCTCTATCCCCTGACTAAAATCACCAACAAGCACCTGTTGCCGATCTACGACCAGCCGATGATTTATTACCCGATCCGGGCTCTGGTGGATGCCGGAATCAGGGACATCCTGATCGTCACTGGCGGCAACTACGCGGGCGATTTCCTGCAACTGTTGGGAAATGGCCGGCAGTTCGGACTGACGAGCCTGAACTACACCTACCAGGAGGGCGAAGGCGGCATCGCCGACGCGCTCTCGCTGGCCGAGCACTTCGCCGACGGGCATAAGATCTGCGTGATCCTCGGCGACAACATCATCGAAGGCAGCATCCACGAGGCGGTGGACGAATTCCGCAAGCAGGAGGCAGGGGCAAAGATCCTGCTGAAAGAGGTCCACGACGCGGAGCGCTTTGGCGTGGCGGAGATCCACGGCGGGCATGTGGTTCACATCGAGGAGAAACCGAAGCAGCCGAAGAGCAACTATGCTGTGACGGGCATCTACATGTACGACGCGACGGTCTTCGAGAAGGTGAAGACGCTTGAGCCGTCGGCACGCGGCGAGTTGGAGATCACCGACGTGAACAACGCCTACATCCGCGAAGGTTCGCTGACCTTCGCATTCCTGGAGGGCTGGTGGACCGACGCGGGCACGTTCGACTCGCTGCTGCGCGCCTCCAACCTGGTGAGCCAAACGGCGGCGAACAAGGCATGAACAGCATCAATCCAAAGATCAAGACCCCGGCGTGCGAGGCCGGCATCGGCCTCGTCATCCTGGCGCCGGATTCGCCCGACCTGATCGCGGGAGTGAAGGTGGAACCGTTCCGGCTGTGGCCGGATGACCGCGGCTACTTCCTGGAGGTGGCGCGGCTGCGGCAGGGGCTGGCCGCGGACTTCCCGCCGAAGACAACGCAGGTGAGCGCTGCGCTGACCTATCCGGGCGCGATCAAGGCGTTCCACTACCATCTGAAACAGACCGACCTGTGGGCGCCGGCGCAAGGGATGCTGCAGGTCGCTTTGGTGGACCTGCGGCCTGAATCGCCGACCTACGCGGTGAAGAACACGCTGTATGTGGGTGCGCTACGGCCGTGGCAGATCCTGATCCCGCCGGGCGTGGCGCACGGCTACAAGGTGATCGGCACGGAGGCGGCGATGCTGGTTTACCTGACCAACCGGCTCTACAACCCGAAGGACGAGGGCCGCATCCGGCACGACGAGCCGGGCATCGGCTACGACTGGGAGCTGCAGTACAAATGAGAGTGC
>JACRKW010000080.1 GCA_016215215.1 Acidobacteriota bacterium | reverse complement strand
CAGACGCCGGTGCACCGCGTGTTCGAGTGCGTGAAGGCGGAGGCGGAGCGTAGCGGGGTGGCGGTGGTAGGCAGCGAGATCGTGGGCTTGATCCCGAAGAAGGCTCTGGAGATGACAGCGGAGTTTTACCTGCGCTGCGAGAACTTCAAGCCCTCGCTGGTGCTGGAGAACCGGGTTGCGGAAGCGATGGCTGGACGTAGCGGGATGGCCGGGTTTTTGGACGCGCTGGCGGCGCCCGCGCCGACGCCTGGAGGTGGAAGCGCGGCGGCGGCAGCGGGGGCGATGGCGGCGGCGCTGGGCGCGATGGTGGCGCGGTTGTCGAAGCTGGACGCGGCGGAATACGAAGATGACCGGGCGTACCTGACGGCGGCGAGCCAGAAGGACGCGGACGCTTACAGCGCGGTAGTGGCGGCGTACAAGCGGCCGAAGGATGAGCGGGCGCCATTTGTCGAAGCGGCGATGCAGGGCGCGACGGCGGTCCCGCTGGAGGTGCTGGAGAGGTCGCAGATGCTGGCCGCGAGGCTGGCCGGCCTGGCGGCGGTGTCTCCGGCGAAGTTCTCCTCCGACGTGACCACGGCCTTGGCGCTGGCAGAAGCGGCACAGAAGGGCGCGCGGGCGAACGTGGATATCAACCTGGCCTACCTGGGCGAAGGGGAGTTCAAGGCGCAAGTGGAGAAGCGACTGTCCGCTTTTTGGACGCGCGAAGCCTGAATCCGAACAGCGGCCATTCAAAGTTGGCAGGCAAAGTCCCGCTTCTCAGTAACATAGGTTCCGGCCAAGGTCTTGCTGAGGTACTGAAAGTGATGAGCGGACTACGCTATTCTCTTCGCGCCCTGGCGCGTGCCCCGATGCTGAACCTGGTGGTGGTCCTGTCGCTGGGGCTGGGGATTGGGGCCAACACGGCCATCTTCTCGCTGCTGCACCAGATTCTGCTGCGTTCCCTGCCCGTGCAGAGCCCAGAACAATTGGTGGCGCTGCACAGCCCGGGGAATCTGAAGAGCGGGCGGAGCGCGACGAATACATCGGGGGGGGCGGACGCCATCTTCAGCTACCCGGTGTTCCGCGCCCTGGAGAAGCAGCCGGGGGCGCTGGCTGGATTGGCTGGGTACCGGCTGCTGGGCGCCAATATCGCGTGCCAGGGAAAGACGCTGAGCGGCACGGTCACGTTGGTGTCAGGACGGTACTTCCCACTCTTGGGCGTGAATCCACTGTTGGGGAGAATGCTGGAGCCGGCCGACGACGCGGGCTCAGGGCAACCGGTGGCTGTGTTGAGCTTTGGGTACTGGAACGACCGCCTGGGGGGGCGCTCCGACATATTGAACCAGGAGTGACGCCGCGCTCTTTCAGAGGGATGACGTTCGGCTCCGAGCCGAGCCTCTACGTACCGATGGTAGACAAGCCGGCGATGACTCCGGGCTGGGCTGGAAGAGACACGTACGACGACTATTGGATCTACGTCTTCGGCCGGCTGAAGGAAGGCGTCACGATGGCGCAGGCCGAGGGGTCTTTAAACAGCATCTACGCAGGTCTGAAGGATGAGGAGTTGAAAGCAGTGCGGGACCGGCCGCCGGACTTCGAGAAGCGATTCCGGGCATCGAGGCTGACGCTGCACGAAGCACCGGCCGGCCAGAGCGAGGCGAGAGAGGATGTGAAGACGCCGCTCACAGTGCTGATGATCTGTACGGCGCTGGTTCTACTGATCGCGGCGGTGAACGCGGCCAATCTGCTGCTGGCCCGGGGAGTGCAACGCGGCAAGGAGCTTTCCATCCGAGTGGCGATGGGCGCCGGCCGTAGCAGGATTGTCCGACAACTTCTGACCGAAGCGATGCTGCTCGCCTGTGGCGGGGGAGTGGCGGGCATCGTAATTGGAGGCTGGGCCCTGGAACTGCTGATCCAAATAGTGGCCGACAGCGATGCGCCATCCTACGGGATCAGCGCCGAGTTGGACTCGACGGTGCTGCTGTTCGCACTCGGCCTATCGCTGGCCACGGGGCTACTGTTTGGGTTGTATCCGGCCTGGGCGGCTGCGCGAGATTCGGTCTCGGCGACGCTCAAGGAGGATTCGGGCAACGCATCGACAGGCCGCTCCGGAGTGCGGGCAAGGAGGACGCTGGTCACGGCGCAGGTAGCGGTGTCACTGCTATTGCTGATCCCGATGGGACTGTTCCTGAAGAGCCTGGTGAACCTGTTGCGGGTGGACCTGGGGATCAGGACGGAGAATGTTCTGACTTTTCACCTGGCTCCTGAGTTGAACGGCTACAAACCGGCGAGGTCGGTGGCGCTCTTCGAACGAGCGGAGAGAGACCTGGCAGCAATTCCCGGGGTGACGGGTGTAACGACCGCTCTTGTGCCGCTGATATCCGGCAGCAACTGGGGAAGCAGCGTACGCGCGGAGGGGTTCTCGAATGACCCGAATGCCGACAGGCAATCGATGTACAACGTGGTGGGAGCGGGCTTCCTGAGAAAGATGGGGATCCCCTTGATTCGAGGGCGGGAGTTCTCGGAAAGCGACACAGCAGCAGGTCCGAAGGTGGCGGTGGTGAACGAGACGTTCACGCGGCACTTCTTCGGCGGCAAGAGCCCCATCGGACGCCATTTCCGCCTTGGGAAGGACGCCCCGGAGATCCAGATCGTCGGACTAGTGAAAGACTCGAAGTACTCCAGCGTGCGGCGGGAAGCTCCGCGTCTCTATTACCTGCCTTACCGGCAGGCAGTGGAGGTTGGGGAGATTTGCTTTTATGGGCGAACGGCGTTGAAGCCGGAGCAGGTCACGTCTCAGATTCGCAAGGTGATGGCGGAGATCGATCCCGATCTCCCGCTGGAGAACCTGAGAACCCTGGAGGAGCAGGTGGCGAGGAACGTCCGGGCAGACAGGCTCGTGCTACAACTGGCCTCCGCTTTCGCTATCTTGGCGACTTTACTGGCGATGCTGGGGCTGTACGGCGTGATGGCGTTTGGAGTATCGCGGCGAAGGCGCGAGATCGGCATCCGGATGGCCATGGGTGCGGACGCAGGAAGCATCGGAGGGCTGGTATTGCGGGAGGTGATGCTGATACTAGGCATTGGGGCGGTGGCGGGGGCGCCGGCAGCGCTGGGGTTGGCGAAACTTGCCGAGAGCCAGTTGTTCGGCGTCAAGGCGTACGACGTGACAGTGGTGCTGGCAGCAGTGGCGGCACTGACTGGAGCGGCGATGCTGGCGGGCTACATTCCGGCGCGCCAGGCGATGCGCGTGAACCCGGTGGAAGCGCTGCGGCAAGATTAGCCGGAAGCTACCTGGACACCAGAGAGCGAAGCCCGGCTCGTGTCACCTGCAGCGGCGGGCAGCGCGCGGAGGACCTGATGACGGAAGCAGCTATAATTTGAGGACTTATGAAACTGCGCATAGTCCTTTCGGTGCTGCTGTTGGGGACGCTGGCTGCTGTGCTGCTTTCGCGCGATCAGAAGACTGACGCGAGGCTGGCCGGCTCATCGCGGGGGGAGGAGAAGAACGGCTGGATCCCCGTACGGCTCCAGGGCACTCCGGAGCAGGTAGGCTACCAGCACGGGTTTCTGCTGGCGAAGGAGATTGAAGACGCGCTGGCAGTGACGCAGTTGTCACTCACGCACGACGGCGTACGAGACTGGAAGTTCTTCCGGACCACTGCGGAGAAGATGCTGTGGCCGAAGATCGAGACGGAGTACCGCCAGGAGTTGCAGGGCATGGCGGACGGAGTGGCGGCAAGGGGCGTCAAGGCGGACGTCTGGGACCTGGTGGTGTTGAACGCGAACATCGAATTGCCGTACTACACGGCGTGGCTGGACAAAAAGAAGAAGTCGCCGGCTCCGGACCGTTGCAGCGCTTTCGTTGCGACGGGGAGGTACACGAAGACTGGACAGGTTGTGATAGGTCACAACAACTGGTCTGGATACCTTGAGGGGTCGCGCTGGAACGTGATCTTCGACATCCGGCCGGCCCGCGGGCACAGGATCCTGATGGACGGATTTCCAGGCTTGATCCACAGCGCCGACGATTTCGGCATGAACTCGGCGGGGATGGTGATCACCGAGACGACGATCACGCAGTTTCACGGTTTTGACCCGAACGGGATCGCGGAGTTTGTCCGGGCGAGGAAGGCGATGCAGTATTCGGCGAGCATCGGCGACTTTGACCGGATCATGAGGGAGGGCAACAACGGCGGGTACGCCAATGCGTGGCTGGTGGCGGATCTGAACAGGAACGAGATCGCGCGGCTGGAACTCGGCCTGAAGCACGTGACGCTGGAACGCAAGAAGGACGGGTAGTTCACAGGCGCCAATTTCCCAGTGAACTCGAAGCTGGCCGCGGAGGAGACGGACTTCCCCGTTTCGGACCAGGGAGTGAGCGCCAACGCGCGTCGGGCGCGCTGGGAGGAGTTGATGGCGAAGTACAAAGGCAAGATCGACGTGGGCGCGGGGAAGACGTTTCTGGCGGATCACTACGACGCCTTCGCGAAGAGGCCGGAGGCGCCCAGCGAGCGCACACTGTGCGGGCACGTGGACCTCTCGCCGCGAGGGTTGAAGCCTTGGCAGGAGGAGTTCGGCCCGGCAGGGACGGTACAGTCCAAGATTGCCGACGCAGCGATGGCGCGGCGGATGGAACTGGAGGCATCGATGGGACACGCGTGCGGCATCGGTTTTGATGCCGCGGCGCACCTGAAGAAGAATCCCCGCTACGCCTGGCAGAAGCCGTTACTACGAGATCTGCCTTCACGGCCGTGGACGCTGTTTGCGGCAGGGCGATAAGGCGCGCCGGACTCGCGGCAGGCGGGGTTGATCAGGTATGACGCCATCAGCCAGTAGAGCGCGGCCACTGGGATGAGCAGGAATGCGCCATCGACGGCGCAAACGACCATATAGATGAGCAGCGAGACCAGGGCGGCGCGCCGAACGGGGCTGAGGGCTGAGAATCCGTCCACCGAGAGGCAGGCGATGACGGGGGAGGCAAGCCAGAGGGCGAATGCCAGAAGACCAGCGAGGCCAAAGTTCTGGAGGAAGCTGGTGTAGGTCATCTCGCCGATGCCTGCGAAAGGCGCGTCGGGACCGAAGAAGCTCCAACGGGTATCCGGCAGGGAATAGAGACGTCCGCCCAGGGAGGCGTCGAAGATGAAGTCCACGCCGGCGCTCAGCACACCGAGGCCGGCGGCGGCGAGGAAAAGGGCGGCTAGAGAGTGTAGTGGCGAGCGGATGAGCATGGAGAGCGGGCGGCGGCGGTAGACGGACTCCCAAAGGACCAGCCAGATCAGCATGCCGGCCCAGACGGTGCGGGAGAGGGTGAGGAACAGAGCCAGGCCATAGATGATCCGCCAGAGGCGTCCCGGGCGTAAGGCAAAGACAACGGGGCCCACCAGGAGCATGCAGATGCCGAAGATGTTGCCGTTGTTGTAGGTGGAGACCAGCTTCACGAGGTTGGCGCGCGTGTTGTGCTTGAAGACGATGCGCCCAGCGTCCTCGGCGTTGATAGTGATGTAGGGGACCTCCAGGTTCCAACCGAGGAGGTTGCGGGCGGCAAACTCGATCAGGCCGAAACAGGCGACCAGGATGGCGCAGTTGCAGAAGAAGCGGAGCAGCCGCGGGTCGGCCAGAGCTGGGCCGAGCGACTTGAAGCAGACGATGAAGACGGCAGGCAGGACCACGACGTTGGTGACGAGCGCGAGGGCGAAACCCTGGTCGTAGTAACCATTGACCGAGAGGCGCAAGATGATGATGAAGGGCAGGGGAAGAGCCAGCACGGCGCAGATGACGCGGGCGCGGCTCCAACGGCCGCCCAGCAGGCTGGCGGCAAGGCACGGGGCTGCAGCGAGGCCCAGGGCAAGGTAGCTGAACGTGATGGGGATGCGATCGATTTTCACGCCGCCTTTCGGCATGGCGACCAGCAGGAAGAGCAGTACCGCAGACGTGGCAACGGCGGCAGCGGAGGGGACGCCGAGTTTCCTTGGACTGATGAGCTGGGCGGCCTGCATGGCATGCGGCGCACCGCCGGACGCGGTTGCTGAGAAAGTAGTGGCGGAGGAGGCCGGATTCTCTCTGTTCCAGTCAGCGCGGCAGCGTGTTCCCGAAGCGGCACCTGCCTGGTGGCGGCGGTCCGAACGAGATGATGAGGCATTCTTGAGCTGTTTCGAGCAGAGAGGGCGACGCGTATCCGCCCTTCCCGCTGGCGTAGGACTTCAGTGTCTGAAGGAGCTCCCCGGCCTGAGCCGGCATCAATTCCCCGTTGGAGAAACCGGGATCCAGCTGGAGAACCACAGGGTTGGGGACGCCAAGGTATCTGAGGTACTGGCGGGATGCGTCGATGGCTTCAAAGTCGTTCAGCGAGCGGCTGTAAATCACCAGAACCGCGTCCGGGCTGGAGCGCGTGCGGAAGGCCAGATTGCGAAGCACGCCGGCCCAGGCCGTGGTCTTCGCGCGGTTGCGCTCGGCCGCCTCGGTGAGACTGGAGTAACCGGTCCGATGTACGGCGAAAAGCATGGCGGCGCAGCCGGCCGCGGCCAGGATGCGGCGAGAGGCAGCCCATCTCCCTGGCACGACTGGCCACGCGCGCCAGAGCAGGGCTGCGGGAATGAACCAGGCGAAAGAAAGCAGGGTCTCGCCAGGGAAAGCGTAGCGAAAGTTCCTCTCCCACGGGCCGTTGTAGAAGACGAGCTGAGTGGCGTAAAGGACGACCAAGATGGCTTCCCACGCAAGGCACAGACGCGCGGCACGCCGCCAGGGGAGAAACCGGCTCCAACTGGCGGCGGCCCACTGGAGGACTCCAGCGGCCAGCGCCGCGAGACAGAGGCAGATCAAAAGCAGTGGCTCGCCTGAGAGGCCCCGCCAGACAACCTGCAGGCGGGTGGAGATCCCCACGGGCCGGGAGTACACGTCCGCACCGTGACGTGCGAGAGCCACTACCACGGCTAGGCTGATGAAAGCAGCGTAGGCGAGCAGGATTGTCGAGCAAGTGGCTGCCAACCGGCTGAGACGGCCGGTGCGCCATTCCCGCCATGCCAGCCACGCCGGAGGCAGAGCAAGGAATGGGAGGTTCTCCTTGGAGCCGATGGCCACAAGTCCGCCTGCGAGGATCATCCACCAGCCGAACGCCCTGGCGCTGCCGGAAGCGGCGGAACCGGAAGAGATGTAAACCACCCAGAACCCGAGGCCTCCGAGGATGCACCCCAAGGCCGCGAAAGGCTCGCCAGGCCCGAGGCAAGCCCAGATACTACCCCAGTAAGGATGAACGGAGAGAAGAAGTGCGAATCCCGACCCAAGAAGGAAGCCTGCGAACCGGGCCAGAAGGAACCACGCACCGGCCAGCATGAGAGCGAATCCAACCACGCGGGACAGGTACCAGGCTCGCACCGAGTCGCCGAAGAAGACGCACTCCAAGGCCGTGATGAACCAGTAGGCGGGACGATATCGCAGGGATGCTCCGGGGTGGCTCACCTCGGCTCCCCAAGCCACGGCCGGAACTTCGGCCAAGCTCATGCGATGGTCGGGTCCGAGGAGGGTGTGGATGACGTGGTCGTCGATGGGCCCCCAGTCGGCCTCCAGACTTGGCGCCCAGACAGTGAACGAGATGAAGAGAGAAGACGCCAGAATGAGAACGGCCTGGAGCAAGGGCCAGAGCGGAGAGTGGGACCGCAGAGGCGGCGGTGCGACGGGCCTGGGCTGGGAGCGTTTCCGTTTCATTCGCCGCCGTCGCCGCCACTGCGGCGGACGATGAACGCCGGCCGGCGTTTGACCTCATCAAAAACTCGCGCCAGGTAGACGGCGGTGACCAGTTGGATGAGAGCGATGGAGCCGCTCCAGAAGGTAATGAAGAAGATGAGAGTCGGCCAACCCAACACGTAGCGGTGGCCATGGGCGTAACGGTAAACCTCCCAGGCGACGTAGGCAGAGCAGAGGAGGAAGCTCGCCAGCACGATGGCCGAGCAGAGGAGGATCAGGGGACGGCTGGAGAATTGGGTGAGGCCAGTGATCGCCAGGGCGGCCATCCGGCGCAGGGTGTACTTGCTGCCGCCCGCAGCGCGGCTGGCGGCCTGATAGACGATGTCGCGCCGCTCGAAGCCGACCCAGTGGAACAGGCCGCGATTGAAGCGGCCGACTTCGCAAAGTCTGAGATAGGCCTTGAGGAAGGCGCGATTCATGCCGCGGAAATCCGAACTGCCGGCGCTGAGACTGAGTCCGGCGAGGTGGCGAAGCACCCAGTAGAACGAGGCGCTGGCGGCTTTCTTGGTCCACGGGAGCGAGGCGGGCTCGCGGCGCAGCATCTGAACGTGGTCGCAGCCTTCCCTCAGCGCGGTCACGATGGAAGGCAGGAGATCAGGTGGATGCTGCAGGTCGCTGTCCATCACGATGAACAAGTCGCCTGCCGATGAGCGCTGGAATGCATCGGTGAGCCCGGCTTGGATGGCGGCCTGCTGGCCGAAGTTGCACGCACCCGAAAGGCGGAGGAGTCCTCGGCGGCGGCGGCGACAACCGCGTCGAAGGTCCCATCGGTGGAACCATCATCGACGACAATCAATTCGGTCTGACGACAGAGGTGTGGGAGCGCCTCGAGGCAGACGCGGCGAACCTGGCTGACAAAGCCGGAGATTCCGTCGCGCTCGTTGAAAGCCGGCGCTACTACGAAGAGCCGCGGGATGGGAGGTATGTGTGCAACTTCCATCAGAGGCGGCCCGGGACCACCGGCTGCTATTTTGTCACACCGGGGCCTTCTAGGAGGCCCCGGTTTCGGTCACCGCCGGCTGGAAATAGGGTGGGCGGGCGATGAGAGATCAGCGCGCAGCCAATAGGGCGCGCAGGTGGCGGGCGCGTTCCGGAGAGCGGAGCTGGCGAAGGGCCTTGGCCTCGATCTGGCGGATACGCTCGCGGGTGACGTCGAACTGCTGGCCGATCTCCTCAAGGGTATGCTCGCGCTCGCAGCCGATGCCGAAGCGGAGGCGGATCACCTTCTCTTCCTTGGGAGAGAGTGTCTTGAGGATGTTGGCGGTTTCATCGCGGACGTTGGAGTCGATGACGGCGTCAACGGGAGAGCCAACCCAGCGGTCCTCGATGAGGTCGCCGAGGGCGGACTCGCCGTCGCGGCCTACGGGGGTCTCCAGCGAAACGGGGTCGCGCGAAATGGTCTTTAGTTTCTGGACCTTTTCGACAGGGATGTCCATGCGGCGGCTGATCTCCTCGTTGGTGGGAGCGCGGCCGAGCTCTTTCTCCAATTCGCGGGTAGCGCGAAGGAACTTGTTCATGGACTCGTTCATGTGAACGGGGATGCGGATGGTGCGCGACTGGTCGGCGATGGCGCGCGTGATGGCCTGGCGGATCCACCAGGTGGCGTAGGTGGAGAACTTGTAGCCACGGCGGTATTCAAACTTGTCGGCGGCGCGCATGAGGCCGATATTGCCTTCCTGGATCAGGTCGAGGAGATGCAGGCCGCGGTTGACGTACTTCTTGGCGACCGAGACGACGAGCCGAAGGTTGGCCTCGACCAGGTCTTTCTTGGCGCGTTCAGCTTCGTGCTCGCCGTGGCGGATGACGGTGAGCGAGTGGCGCAGGTCAGCCAGCGAAGCGCCGGCATGGACCTCACGCTTCTTGATCTCACGCTTGAGCTCGCGGATGCGCGACTGGTTCTCAGACTTGCGAAGTTCCAGCCGGCGAACCTCGGCTTCAAAGTGGGTCATTTCCTCGACGGCCTTTTCGATGGCCAGGGAGAAGTGGCGCCACTTGGGAAGGTACCAAGGCAGGCGGCGGATGGCGACGGCGGTTTCGACACAGGCGCGGTAAAACTTCATCTGCGCCTTGCGGCGGGCCTTCTTGTTGGAGAGAGCGACGGTGTCGAGTTTCTCGCGGAGTTGCTCCTGCTTCTTGTGGAGGACGGGAAGGGCGGCGAGTTGCTCGCGGAGGTCGCGGCAGCGCTTGTCGAACGCGCTGGTACCCACTTCAACGTCACCGAGATCGACGACATCGTCGAGGTCGAGGACCTCGCGCCGGACCTGGTCGGCGATGTCGAGCACCTGGATTTGCACAAGGGCCGAGCGGCTGATCGCCTTCTGCATGCGGAGCTTACCGCGCTCCATTTTGCGGGCCAGAGTTACTTCGCCCTCGCGGGTGAGCAGGGGTACGGCGCCCATTTCACGGAGGTACACGCGGACTGGATCGTCCGTGTAGATGGACTCTTCGACATGCTGAGCCGCCTGGAACTCCTCTTCCTGCACGTCTTCGGGATGGAAGAATTGAGTTTCTTCGTCGAAGGGCAGGCCAAGCGGGTCCGGAGACTCAGCAAGGAATTGATCTTCAAAATGGTCCACTTGTGGAAAACCTCTCAGGGCCAAACGTAGGCGGCGCCTTCTGAGCCTCTTCGGCACCTCGGGCGAAGACGAGCCGAAGAATATTCATGACCTCTAGAATCCAGAACGATGACTTGAGACGCTGGTTCAGGCTCCTTGCGCACAAACAAGACGCTTGCAGAACCGACCGGCGGGACAGCACACGGTGCCTTCACACGGTTCGATGGCCCACAACCGAAAATAAACAGACTGCAAGGTGATGGACGGCTAGTCGCTCCGAAACAGGATAACACGATTCGGCCTGCTTTGTTAAGCCTCTATTGATTGGATGCGCTGGCAGGCGAATCGTTACAGAGAACGACAAATTGAACCGGGGAAGGATGTAGACTGTGGCCGCTCAGCCACGCTTGAAAAGCATCAAGTCCTTCAATTCGCTGAGGAAAGCTTCGACATCCTGGAAGTCACGATAGACGGATGCGAAGCGGACATAGGCAATCTTGTCGAGAGCCATCAGGCGGCGCATGAGCATTTCACCTACTTCTGTAGTAGTAATCTCGCGCTCCGCCTTCTCCGAGAGCAGGGCCTCGACCTCGTCGACCAACTCAGCGAGTTTGGTCATGCTGACCGGGCGCTTTTCGCAGGCCTTGAGGAGGCCTGAGAGCACTTTCTGGCGATCGAACTTCTCCCTGCGGCCGTCCTTCTTAACTACCATGTAGGGAACTTCATCAATTTTTTCGTATGTAGTAAATCGACGAAGACACTGCAGGCACTCTCGCCGGCGGCGGATGGTATCGCCTTCTTTGCTCTCGCGGCTGTCGATGACGCGATCCTCGCGGAAGCCGCAGAAGGGGCAGTTCATAGTCCGGCTTGTTTCTCCATGTCTTTGATATTACGCCATGTTAACCCTTGGCGAAGGGCGTAGATGAATCCAACAGGCAGAATTCCTACTAACGTAAAGACCCAAGAGACAAGAGCGATACTGGCGGCAGCTTCCAGTCGCAGGTGAAAGAACTCGGTCAGCACGAGGGTTGAGACGATCTGAACCCCGCCGCCGATGGCGGGGACTTGGACGATACTGCCGAAGGCGACGAAACCGAGGTAGACGAAGATGGAAGACCAGGGCAGGACGGCGGTTTGGGGAAAGGCTTGGAAGATGGCGTAGAAGATGAGGCTGACGATGGTCCACTCCAGAGCGGAGTAAGCAAATAGCAGGGTGATGGAGCGTCCATTCCGGGTGGAGTGGAAGCCATCCATGGCGGTGCGGACGATTCGGGCAGCCTTTTCGTGGTGGTGTTGCTCAAGGAAGCCGAGGGCGCCGAGGAGGCGTTGTTCGAGCAATCCGGAGTAGAGGTGAAGGGCGACGAGGGCGGCGAGGCAGATGGAGCAGGAGACACCGGTAAACCAGCCGCCCTTCTCAAGAATCCAGCGTAGAGCGGGGCTCACGCCTTTGGTGGAGGGAACGACGGCGAGGGCGTAGCCGAACAGGATGAGGAGGGTGAGGGTATCGTAGATGCGCTCGAGTAGCCAGGCAGCCATCTGGGATAGGAACGAGACTCCGGCATGGCGAGCGATGAGGAAGGGGCGAATGAACTCGCCGGGGCGGCCGAACAGGAGGACGGCGGAAAAGCCAATGACGGTGGCGGAGAAGACATCGTGCGTGCGGGAGGCGGGGGCGAGGGGGCGGAGCATGACCATCCAGCGGAGCGCCCGGCCATAGTAGCTGAGCAGGGAGAAGACCCAGGCGGCGAGGAGCCAGCGCCAATCTGCGTTGGAGATCGAGCGAAAGAAGGCGACGGAATCGAAACCGGTGGCGGACCAGCGGCGAGCGATGAAGACTGCGCCGGCTGTGATGACGGCGAACACGATCCAGGCGCCGAGCTTCAGGTGGCGGGAGGTAGCGTCGCGAGTACTGATATCGCCTTCTCTTCCCCGCGGCCGGAGCAGAACCGCGGCAAGCCAAGAATCAGACTGGCACAATTTGCACTAGAATGGGAAGTCCGACAGCCGGCTCCTGCAGATTGAGCGAACTTCCTATGATAAATGCTCGTTCCTCAAAGTGGAAGGCGATGATGAAGCCGTCCGGGACGAACTTACCAGTGGTCCCGGCAGGCAGCGAAGAAGGGTGTCTTCCAGAAGGAGCGGCAGGCAGCCATGGCTGCGATTCCACAGGCGATGATTCCGGCAGTCGGCGGCGCTTCGGTGCTGAACGCGGCGTGGAATACCGGCCGAGGAACGACATGGGGCGGCCCAGCAGTGAGTGAGATTGAAAGCGACGCACAACTGGTAGAGCGCTGCCTCCAGGGCGATGAAGGGGCCTGGGAGGACCTGGTGAAAGCGCACACGCGGCGCGTGTACTCAATCTGCTACCGGTTCACGGGAAGAGAGAGCGAAGCGCAGGACCTGACCCAGGACGTTTTCCTGCGAGTGTTCAAGTCGGTAAAGAGCTTCCGGGCGGGCGAGGGGTCGTTCGGGGTATGGCTGGCGCGGCTGACTCGGAACCTGCTGATCGATCACTACCGGCGAACGAAGATGGAACGGGTGACCGACTCGATAGAAGAGCAGTTGCCGATGTTGGAAGAGCGCACGGCGATTGAGGCGCGAACGGACGCGATACTGGCCGGCAGGGAAGCGAGTGAGGCGCTGCAGGGCGCGCTGGCGCGGTTGTCGCCGGAGTTACGGGAGACGGTGATTCTGCGGGATCTGGAAGAGCTGGAATATCGGGAGATCGCACAGGTGCTGGGCGTGCCGGAAGGAACGGTGAAGTCGCGACTGAACCGGGGACGAGCGGAGCTGGCGCGAATCCTGAGAAAGCAGAGGGTACTCGCATGAAATGCGTGGATCTTGAAACCCTGCTTTGCGACTATGTGGACGGGACGCTGTCGAGCGCCGAGAAGGCGACCGTGGAGTTGCACCTGAGCGGCTGTGAAGCGTGCCGGGAGCTGGTGGCGGACTGCCGGGCGGCGGTGACATTCATGGAGACGGCGGCGGAAGTGGAACCGCCCCCGGCGCTGGTCAACACGATTCTCTTCGAGGCGCGCAGCGGGAAGGCCGCGCCGGTGAAGAAGGCGAATGGAGCACGGAGCTGGCTGGCCAAGCTGCTGGAGCCGGTGCTGCAACCGAAGTTCGCGATGGGGATGGCGATGACCGTGTTGAGCTTCTCAATGATCGCGCGGTTCGCGGGCATCCCTGTGCGGCCGCTGAGGGCATCGGACCTGGAGCCGGCAAAGGTATGGGCGACGCTGGAGGACAGAGCGTACAGGAGCTGGGAGCGGGCGAAGAAGTACTACGAGAGCATGCGGCTGGTGTTTGAAATCCAGCAAACGCTGAGGGATTGGAACGAAGCGGAAGAACCTCAGGGCGACAAGGCGAAGGCGGCTGCGCAGTCTTCCGGACAGAAGAAGGGCGGTGAGGCGACGATGGAGGGTCCAATCGTAACCGAGCCGCGGGAGGGAAGATCACAGAAGAGCAGTGATGGGAGGGTAGGACAATGACGGCGAACGAGAGTCCGAAACCAGTGACGGCATACTGCCGCGCGTGCGGCAAGCCGCTAACGGAAGACACTCTGAAGATGTCTCAGGGCACAGTTTACTGTGAGGAGCATGTTCCTCAGCAGTCTGCGGCGGCGGGGCAAGGACCGGCGGCGTCGCCCTATACAGCGCCGGCGGTGGCCAACACAGGCGTGAGCCCGGGGCTGGCGTTTCTGCTGGGACTGGCCCGGGACTGGCGTTCCTGCTGGGACTGATCCCCGGAGTGGGGGCGATCTACAACGGCCAGTACGCCAAGGGCGTGGTGCACGTCTTGCTTCTTGGACTGATGATCAGCATCTTAACGTGCGACGCGACAGGCGGACTGGAACCGCTGTTCGGGATGCTGATTGCGGTGTTCTACTTCTACATGGCTTTCGAGGCGTACCACACGGCGCGGAAGCGTATGCTGGGCGAGCCGGTGGACGAGTTCTCCTCCCTGCTGCAGATCCAGGGACCTGCAAGCGGATTCCCTATCGTCCCGGTCGTGCTGATCGGCGCAGGCGTGTTGTTCCTGTTGAACAATCTGGACCTATTGCGGCTGAGGGCAGTATTGCGATTCTGGCCGGTACTGCTGATTGCGGCGGGATGCTGGCTGCTGTACACGCGGTTGAAGGGTGGGAGCGCCGGAGAGAAGGCTGAACCGCCGGCCGAAGGGAACGCCCTATGAACAACGGTTACCTGTTGATCCGGGCCGTGCGGGGCCCGCTGATGCTGATGGCGCTAGGCGGGCTGATGGCGCTGCACCGGTTTTACGAAGTGAGCTTTTACAAGACGTGGCCGGCATTGCTGATTCTGCTGGGGGTGATGAAGCTGCTGGAGCGCTTGGCGATGCGCCCCACAGGTCCCGCGACTCCCGAAGGCGGGACAGGAATGGGACCGTTCGCATGAGGAAGCCGGAAAGGGCCATGAGGCGAGAGTCGTTCGCAGGGCCGCTGATTCTGATCCTGGTCGGCGTGGTCTTCCTCTCGAGGAACATCATGCCGGAGCTGCAGTTGTTTGAGATGTTCGCGACCTACTGGCCGGTGTTGCTGATTCTGCTGGGGGCGATGAAGCTCTTGGATCGCCTGTTTCTACGCCCCGGGGGGCCGGCAGACGCCCCAGGCGGCGTAGGGACGAGACCGTACGCGTGAGGAGGGAGGGACGAGCCATGAAGCGAGGTTCATTCGTAGGGCCGCTGATTCTGATCCTGATCGGCGTGATCTTCCTCTTGAAGAACATCAGGCCGGAGTTGCAGTTATTCGAGCTGTTCATGACCTACTGGCCGTTCCTGCTGATCGGCTGGGGCGCGTTGCGGCTGCTGGAGATTCTGGTGATCCATTTCCGCGGCGGGACATTGCCGGCCACGGGAGTCTCGGGCGGCGAATGGGCGCTGATCGTCATCCTATCCATCGTTGGGTCATCGGTGTGGGGCGTGCAGCGGCTTGCCCACGACGGGCTGGGACGGTTCAGGGTGGGCGGAATTGAGGTATTCGGCGAGACATACGACTACGGGGTGGATGCGGCCACTGCGAAGGCGCCCAAGACGGTGCGCGTTGTGATCGACAATGCCCGCGGCAACACGCGAGTGGTGGGCGCTGACATCGAGGAGGTGAAGGTGTCGGGCCGGAAGACGATCCGTGCGATGTCGCGGGGCGAGGCGGACCGGGCCAACGAGAAGGCGCAGGTTGAGATCCACGCCGCCGGCGACGTGGTAACAGTGAACTGCAACCAGGACCGTGCGGACGGTCCGCGGATTTCGACCGACCTGGAGGTGACGGTACCGAAGGGCGCGTCGGTGGAGACGCGCGGGCGTTACGGGGACGTGGAAGTGACGGAAGTGGCGGGCGACGTCACCGTAAACAGCGACAACGCCGGCGTCAGGCTCCAGAACATCGGCGGCCGGGTGCGGATGGACACGCGCAAGAGCGACATTCTCCGCGCGGTGGACGTGAAGGGCGATGTGGAATTGAAGGGGCGCGGCCGCGATATTGAACTGGAGAACATCGGCGGACAGGTGACTGTGAACGGCTCTTACTCGGGCGAAACGTCGATGCGCAAGTTGGCCAAGCCGGTGCGCTTTGAGAGCGCTGTGACAGAGTTCCGGATGGAGAGGATTCCCGGAGAACTGCAATTGAGTCTCTCCACTCTGACTGGCACGAATCTGGTGGGTCCGCTGGTGGTGAAGGCGAGGTCGAAAGACATCCGCCTGACGGACGTCACTGAGTCAGTGGAATTGGACATAGACCGGGGCGACGTGGAGTTGCGGCAGCCCAAGGCGGTGACCAAGATGGACGTCAAAGTCAGAGCCGGGGACATCGAAGTAGCGCTCCCGCAGCAGGCGAAGTTCACGGTGAACGCATCGACGGAGCGCGGCGGAGTGAATAATGACTTCGACCAGAAACTGAAGCTGACCACCGAGGGTAACGGCGGAAAGCTGGCGGGAACGCTGGGACCGGGGCCGGAGGTCAGGCTCTCGACTTCGCGCGGCGAGCTGACGTTGAGGAAGATGGGCGCGGCAGAGACTGGTCCGGCGGAGCCACCTGCGCCGCCGAAACCGGCGCTGCCGGCAGTACCGCCACGGGCGGACAACCAGTAGAGACGGCAATTCTCCTCCTGCAACAGACGGCGGCGGCCTCCGGGCTTGCCGCCGTTTGTTGCGTTCAGGCGCGGATCAGCGAATGAGCAAGAGCCGGATATCCATGACGTTGGTGCCGGTGGGGCCGGTGGTGACAAGGTCGCCGAGAGGGGCAAAGAGGCGGTAGGAGTCGTTTCGGGCGAGAAAGGCCGCAGCGGGCAGATTCAAAGCGGCTGCGCGGGCGACTGTGGCGCCATCGGCCATGGCCCCGGCCGCGGGGGTGGGGCCATCGGTACCATCGGTGCCAGCACTGAAGACGAGAACCCCCGGGACCCCTTCGAGAGCCAAAGCGGCCGCCAGGGCGAACTCCTGATTGCGTCCTCCCAGCCCGTTTCCTTTAATGGTGACCGTAGTCTCGCCGCCGGAGATGAGACAAAGTGGAGGCCGCGCGGGACGGCGTGAGGCGACAACCTCACGAGCGATGGCGGCGTGCATGGCGGCCACATCGCGGGTTTCGCCTTCAATCGTGGTGGAGAGAACCATGGGGCGGTAGCCGAGGGCTTTGGCACGAGCGGCGCAGGCGTCCACGGCGATGCGATTGCTGCCGACGATGCGGTTGGCGGTGCGGCGGAAGCAGGGGTCGCCGGACTTGGGGGTATCGGGGATGCCGCCGGCGAGGCCGGATTGGAGGTGGGAGCGCACGGCCGGCGGGAGTTTGGATTGCAGGGCGTACTTGCAGACGACATCCCAGGCGGTCTGGAAGGTGCTGGAGTCGGGGGCGGTAGGGCCGGATCCGATGACATCGAGAGGGTCGCCGACGACATCGGAGAGAAGGAGCGAAAGGACGGTTGCCGGAGCGGCCAAGCGGGCCAGTTGGCCGCCCTTGATGGCGGAAAGGTGTTTGCGGACAGCGTTGAGCTCGTGAATAGTGGCGCCGCAAGCGAGGAGCAGGCGGGTGGTCTGCTGTTTCTGGGAGAGGGTTATGGGCGCGGCGGGAAGGGGCAGCAGAGCGGAGGCTCCTCCGGAGATGAGGCAGATGACGAGGTCGTCCTGGGCGGCGGATGAGGCGATGGCGGCAATGCGGCGGGCTCCGTCGACACCGCGTTGGTCGGGGACGGGGTGGCTGGATTCGTTGAGCTCGATGCGGCGCAGCCTGGCGAGGTGGCCATCCTTGGTGTTGATGGAGCCTGCAGTGATGCGGGCGCCGAGGACGCTCTCCGCGGCATGTGCCATGGCGGCGGAGGCCTTCCCCGCCCCGACGACGAAGATGCGGCGATAGCGGTTAAGAGGGAGGAGCGCAAGCGCCGCTTCGACAGCATGTTCGGGATTGGCCGCGCGCAAAGCAGCTCGGAAGATGGAAAGCGCGTGACGGCGGAGAGTCTTTTCAGGCGGCATGGCGGCGGACCTCAGAAGAGGGGCAGCTTGAGGATGTCTTCCACAGCGCCCTGAGAACCAGCCGGGCCGACTTCGATGCGGTAGTCGGCCTTCTGGTAGGACGCGCGGCGTTCTTCGTAGAGTTGGGCGAACTTCTCCGGATCGCGAGCAAGCGGGCGGTGGGTGGACTGAGCGACGCGGGAGCGGACGATTTCGAGAGGGGCATCAAGCCAGATGGAGATGCCGTGGTTGAACATGAGG
>JACRKW010000079.1 GCA_016215215.1 Acidobacteriota bacterium | reverse complement strand
TGAAAGACACCCCAAAGACTACTGCTGGGGTGGATGCCCGGGTGCGCTGCAGGAGGCGATGCACATCTTCAGGGCCAACTACCCGGATGTAGATCGCCAGATGAAGAAGGTCCGATACGTGGTTGGGCAAGTAGATGGGCCGCTTGAACTAGATAAGGATGAAAGGGTGATTTTCGCGGGGGACTGTACCAGTTGGGAGGGAGAGATCGACGGCCGGGCCGTGAAGATTGAGAGTACTTACAAGCCGCCCTGCCAAGTGGATGAAAGCAGGACCCCCTCCAACGACCTGCTCTTGAAGACCTTCAAGACGCTTTGGAACTGTTTCCGGCACCGGAGTTCGAGGTACATACGAGCCAGGGGCTGTACCGTGTCGATTGCGGACCACATCCATTACCTCTCAGCCATCGGCGGGATCAGGAACGTCAACTTCGATCCGCGGATGGCCGTGCCGCTGAATGTGGCGTACTGGCAGATGCGCGGCATGCGCCTGCTGAACCGCGTGTTCGGGTAGGACGGCGTGCGGGAGCGGACTGGCGTTAGTGAGGTGCTTTCATGGACGCGGACGCGCTAAATCGGTCCATTCAGACGCTGAGTGAACGCAAGGATGCCTGGGCAAGTCTACCGGTTCGCCGCAAGCTGGATTATCTGGACAGCATCATGCGGCGGTATCCGGCGGTTGCCGGGCGGCAGGTTTCGGCGTGCATCCGCGCGAAAGGAATCGAGGAAGGCACGCCGCGCAGCGGGGAGGAGTGGGCGCACCCGTACCAGACGATGCGGTTGCTTCGGCTTCTGCGGGCTACGCTCAACCAGTTCGAGAGCCGGGGACAGTGGCAGTTTCCCAAACGGGCACTGCGGGCCCGGGCAAACGGTCAACTGGTGGCGCGGGTCTTCCCCCTCAGCGCCATAGACCTCCTCCTTTATCCCGGTTTTCATGGGGAAGTCTGGATGCAGGAAGGCGTGACTGAAGAGAACCTGGCCCGGAATTCGGTTGACTGTTGCCGTCCAGGGGCGGGCTCCGGCCGGGTGACGCTCGTCTTGGGGGCGGGGAACGTGGCAAGTATCGGGCCCGGGGATCTGCTGCACAAGCTGTTAGTTGAGGGCCAGGTCTGCATCTTCAAGCACAATCCAGTGGTGGACTATCTTGGGCCGCTCATCGAAGAGGCGTTCGCGTCTCTGGTGGAAGACGGTTTTCTGCGGTTTGTTTACGGAGGCACGGACACCGGAGAGTATTTGTGCCGGCACTCCGAAGTCGATGAGATCCATCTCACCGGCAGCGATCGTACCTACGATGCGATTGTGTTCGGGACCGGGGAAGAGGGGCGGCAGCGCAAGCACGCGGGCCGGCCCCGGCTCCACAAGCGCTTCACCTGCGAGCTGGGCAATGCGACTCCCGTGATCGTTGTGCCTGGTCCCTGGAGCGACTCCGACATTCAATTCCATGCGGAGAACATCGTTTCGCAGATGACCATCAACTGCGGTTTCAACTGCCTCTCCGCCAAGGTGCTGATACTTCACAAGGACTGGCCCCAGTCGAGAGACCTGATGGACGCCATTCGAACGTTGCTCGCCGCCACGCCACAGCGCAAGGCGTACTATCCCGGAGCGGAAGAACGATACGACGAAGTGGTGGCGGTCAATGGCATGGTGGAACCGATCGGGCCCCGGTCGCCCGGCGTACTGCCATACACCATCGTTTCCGAAATCGATCCGGCGGACCGGGACAATCCCTGCTTCGCCTCAGAGTGCTTCATGCCGTTACTGGCACAGACTTCACTGCCGGGCGCCGACGCCGCGGAGTTTCTCGACCGTGCGGTGGAGTTCTCCAATCAAACGCTGTGGGGAACCCTCAGCGGCTCGATTATTGTCCATCCCGCGGCGCAGCGTGAACTCGGCGTGGGGCTGGAGAAGGCGATTGCGCGCATGCGCTACGGGACGGTCAGCGTGAATCAATGGACGGCACTGGGGTACCTGTGGGGTTCTCCGACCTGGGGCGCGTACCCAGGTCATCTTCCGACCGACATCCAGAGCGGCGCTGGATTTGTACACAACAGCTTTCTGTTTGACAGGCCGGAGAAGAGCGTGATCTACGGCCCATTCAGGATGTGGCCGAAACCTGCGTGGTTTGTCACAAACGTGCGGACTCACAAGATCCTTCCGCGGCTTTTCGAGTTGGAATGCGCCCCCAGTATCCTCAGGGCGCTGCAAGTCGTGTTCACTGCATTGCGCGGGTAAGCGCTTCAGTTCGGCAGATAGGGGGTGTGGAATGCTGGGGCTGGCGGAGAGGGAGCCTTATGACCCTACGAGGGCTTAGCAATCCCCTCCGGCGGGTGTCGACTGGTTCAGGGAGACGGACGCACGCAAGGCCTGAAGAGCTGTCGATGACTCCGGTCCAGAGAGTTGGCTCAGGCGGCTCCACCCGTGCTTACTAGCGTCGCGTCCCGGCGCGCCTGCCTTCGCACCGCCAGCGCCATCGTAAGCGGAATCGCCAGGATCGATAGCGCGGAGGTCCAGCCTGGCAAGTTCAAACCAGGCACGAACGAAGACACAATACCAGCGATGGCCACCAGGAATCCGCCGAGGACCACGTTCATCCCCGACTCTCGCAGTTCTGCACGAGTGTTTTTCACTACTGTGTGTGCGATCGCGGCGAAGATCAGCAGACCGTACACCAGCAAGAGCGGACGCGCCACCGAGCCGGTGGTGTAGTACAGAACCGGATGGACGACCAGTTCTGCCACCAGAAAGGCCAGCAGGCAGCCCCAGACTCCGTAGATGGCCCATAGGATCAGAAGGCACCCGCTCACTGGCTTTGGTCTCACTTGAAGTGGTAGAACAAGCCCGTCGAGAAGCGGGCCAACCAGGCGGCCTGGGGCCCTTGCACTAGGCGGAAGTCCAGCAGCACGCCGTGGTGCTCGGCCAGATGGATGCGTCCACCGAAACCGAGGTTTGCCCCCAGCCGATCGGTCGAGCCGGCGACCACTATTGAACCGATCCGGCCTCCGGCCCCGACGTGCACCCAACTCAGCCCACCCCGCAGGTAGGGTGAAAAGCGGCCCCAGTGAAACGGGTTCCATTGCATGCCGCCGCCGAGATCATAAAGCGCGGCCTTGGCCTCGACTCCCGGCGCCTGGAGCCCCAGAATGCGGTTCCATGCCCCCTCACCAAAGATCCCGAAACCGTGATCCAGTCCTAACACGACCGCGCCGCCGAGCGAAGGGTGTGCCTGCATGGTCGCGCTGAAGCCGTTTCTCCCGAAAAGGGCTCCGGCTTCGATCTTCTTCGGCGGCAACAGGTACTTGGCTGCTCCTATATGTCGGGGTGTGAATTCGTCCGGGGTCGTCGACGACACGGCAGAAAGGGACTGCGATCGGGCTGTCTCTCCAGCGCTTTGCCCGGCGGGGCCTTGGATGCCGTCTCGAGCAAAGGCCAAGACTGGTATGGCAAGAACGATGGCCAGCGGCTTCATTGTTGGTCTCCTTTCTCGAATTCCTCGATTGGCTTCGCCGCGCCGTCGCGGTAATGGACGGTTTTCAAGGTGGCATTCAGGTAGCGGAAAAGGCCCAGATCGAGGCCCACGGCGGTGAACGTCGCCTCCTCCATCAGCGGCTGAGTGCCGACTCCGAGAACCGACGGCAGTCCGGCGCCGGCCCACTCGCTGCTGGCTGGAAGGCTCGACAACACGGTGGCCGGGATGACGAAGAGGCCCGCCGTCACGCGCTCACTGCACAGGAAAGACGCCTGCGCTTTTGAGGCGTGATTCACCGAGACCCCGCCTATGAAAACGAATTCCTGGTCCGGGTTTCCGCCGCTCCAGGTTACGGTCAAGTCCGAGGTTCGCGGAACATCGCTGATCTGGGCCTCATTCGTCCACACCAGCGGAGGTGGCAGGTTGAGCTTGGCTTGAAACGAACCAAGGCCCGCGCCTCCGCTGCCATTGTTCACGCTGTAGGAGCCCGGCAGCAGATACTCCGGCAGCGTCCCGCCGCCGAGGGTAGCTTCGTATTCTCCCTCCAACCCGCGGAACAAGTACTTCTGTCCCCGCGGACCGCTGACGCTGAGCGCTGGGCCCGCATCCACGGCCTGACGGTAGTCGGGATGCACCGGCTCCATCATCATGCTTGAACCCGGCTCCGGCAGTGTGTATACCGTGCAGGTGCCTAGCGCGGGCATGCTTCCCGGGCCGGCCAGGGCTCCGGTCGCCAGCATGCTGGAGAGATTCCCGCGGACAATCGCCCCCTTGCCGTCGTCCTGGCGGACAGACATTCCGTCCAGAGAGGCGCTAAACCGGCTGAGCGTAATCCAGGCTACCTTGCCATCCTGCTTCTCGCGCAGCCGCTGCATGTCGGGCGCCGGCAGGCTGACGGGATCCGAACAGGTCTTACCGGAGGAGGCGATCGCCATGGTGGCGTAATTGCCGACTACTCCGTCCACCATCACGGCCACCGGGACGCGGCAGCCCTCGACTCCATCTGGGACAAGAAAGTTGATCTGGTCGATCCCCGGGAAGCTGCCCGAACGCCCGTAGTAGAAGGGCCGGACGGGCCGGTTGCCCACCAGCACCTGGACGTCGGCCGAGACATTCCCGATCAGGGGTATGCCTCCGTCGTCGGCCTCGATGGGTCCCAAGCCGGTTCCCCACAGGATCGCGACCGAGCCGGGCTGCGCGGCCTCGGTCGGCTCATTGAGCGGCCACGCCGTGGGCGCAGCCACGTTTTGAAGGATTGCCTGGCCGTGCCCGACCTGATTGCGAGTGAAGATCCCTGGTGCGCTGCGGACCACGTGAACGGACGCGGGCGCACTCACTACGTTGTTGTAGGTCACCGTGACGGTTGCTGCTCCCAACGGGGTATTGGAGGGCAGGATGGTCGCCACCTGGCTGGCAGAGGTGTAGCACAGGTAGGCATCCACAGTGGCGCCGCCGACGGAGACCCGCACGGAAGTCTCCGCAAGGGACTTGGGCTTGGGCAAACCCTCGAACGATTGTAGTTCGGCGGGGCCGAGGTCCCGGCCGAAGACGATGAACAGGGAGCCCTGGGCGATTCCAGAGTTGGGGAACCCGGGACGAATGTAGCTGGCGGCATTCACCACCCCGCCTGGATTGATGGACGGCTGCGCGCCGGCCTGGATAGCGACCGGCAGCAGAATGGTCAGAGTCGCGAATAGCGGTTTCATGGATGTTCTCCTAGGTCGAATTCCCTCTTGCCTGGCGGGCGACTTCAGGCTCCGCGTGCTCGCCGGGGACTTCGTTCTGTTTCCTGCTCAGTACGCGCAGAAAGCGGCGGCAACACGACAACAGATTCAGGCTGTGCGCGGTGGGCGTCAGACAGGTGCCGACCTCACGCACGACGCCCCCGGGCCGGAGTTAGAATCAAAGGCGCGCGGACAGAAAGCCATGGAGCAATCGCCCGGGGAAGTAACCGTCTTGCTCCGAAAGGCCCAAGGCGGCCAGATCGATGCGGCGGACCAACTGGTCCGGATGGTCTACAGCGAACTTCGGCGCATCGCCGGCGCCTTCATGCGGGGTGAGCGCCCAGGACACACTCTCCAGCCGTCAGCGTTGATCAACGAAGCGTGGCTTCGACTGGCGGATCAGACGCAGGTCGACTGGCGGGATCGCGCTCATTTCTTCGGAGTCGCGGCCCAGATGATGCGCCGCGTGCTGGTGGATCACGCCCGGGCGCGGCTGGCGGACAAGCGCGGAGCAGGGGCGACCGTGGTGGGACTGGATTGGGTCGAGATCGATTCGGGCCCCCGGAAACTGGAAGAGATCCTGGCCGTGGATGAGGTCCTGGACCGGCTGTTGCAGCTCGATTCCCAACAGGCGCAGATTGTGGAAATGCGCTACTTCGCGGGCATGACGGTTAAGGAGACGGCCGAAGTTCTGAGGGTATCCACGCGAACTGTCGATCGCGAGTTTGCGCTGGCAAGTGCGTGGTTGCGAAGAGAACTTGCGGGCAGGGGCGCCCCATGAGTCCCGAACGCTGGGCCCAGGTGAAGGCGATTTTCTATTCCGCGACGGAACGGAAGGAGGAGGAGCGTCCGGCATTCTTAGCTCAAGCCTGTGGTCCGGACGGAGAACTGCGGCAGGAGGTCGAGAGCCTGTTGCGGGAACACGCCGCGGAAGGTGCGCTCGAAAGCCCCGTTCGGCAGCCAGATCTTGCGGGGCGGACCATTACCCACTACCGGATCCTCGAAAAGCTGGGACAGGGGGGCCTGGGAGTTGTGTACAAAGCGGAAGACATGAAACTGGGCCGGACCGTTGCGCTCAAGTTTCTCGCACCGCATGTCGCCGTCAGCGCAGACCATCGGACCCGGTTGGTTCACGAGGCCAAGGCGCTGGCTGCGATCGATCATCCGAACATATGCACCGTTCATGAAATCGACGAGGCAGAGGGACAGCTTTTCCTGGCGATGGCGTTTGTCGATGGCCCGACGCTCAAGGAGAAGCTCGCGGAGGGGCCGCTGGAACTGGATGAAGTGCTGCGGATTGCAGCGGAGGCGGCACAGGGGCTCCAGGCGGCGCACCGGACCGGCGTGATTCATCGCGACATCAAGAGCGCCAACATCATGCTGAACACCGCAGGGCGGGTGGTAATCACCGATTTCGGGCTGGCGCACCTGGAGGGTCAGCCGGGGATCTCGCAGGCAGTGACCCTTTTGGGAACGCCCTCCTACATGTCGCCTGAACAGTTGCGGGGCGCCAGGGCGGACCGGCAATCCGATTTGTGGTCGCTGGGAGTAGTGCTGTACGAGATGGTTACCGGGCGCCTGCCGTTCAAGGCTGACGGACTGATGGCGCTGGCGCTCGCCGTCCACGACAGCGAACCGCCGCCGCTCGCCGCACTGCGCGCCGGCGTGCCCGCTGCACTGGAGCGAGTAGTTGCCAGAATGCTGGCGAAGAAACCGGAGGAACGTTATCAGCAGATCGGCGAACTCTTGCCAGACCTTGCCAAGGTGCGCGAAGGGCTAGCGGCAGGCGGGGCGAGGACGGGGAGTGACTCTCACTCCGGCTTCGAGAGGCCGGAACCGGCGGGTCGGCGGGTGGTCTCCTTTCTAGCCCGAGGGCGTTGGAGATACGCTGCCGTGGTAGTCGCAGTGGTCGCGGTGACAACCGCGGTGTTGCTCACTTCTCGCGCGCGCCGGCATGTCTACGGGCCCGAGCCCAGGTTGGCGCCATTGACGAGCACGGTTGGGCTCGAACGGACCCCCGCTCTCTCACCCGATGGCCGCCAAGTCGCTTTTGGCTGGAATGGCGAGCGTGAGGACAACTTCGACGTCTACGTCCAGCCGGTGGAAGGCGGCGCGCCGCTCCGGTTGACCACACATCCGAACGCGGAGTCCAATCCCGCGTGGTCCCCTGACGGCCGCTTCATTGCGTTCTACAGAGGTGGTTCGGAACCCGGCGTCTTCCTGGTTCCCGCCACAGGGGGCGCGGAAAGAAAGGTCGCGGACAACGCGATTCCGGATTGTTTCACGGCCGACGGCCGCGGGCTTGTGGTCGAGTATATGGGAGGACTCCACCTGGTTGACCTGTCGAGTGGCGGCCGCCGGCAAATCACCTCTCCCCGCGGGTTTTACGATACCAATGCTGCTTTGTCGCCCGACGGACGGTGGCTGGCGTTTGTGCGCGGGATCCCCGCCGGCACGCTCCAGGATGTTTTCCTCCTTCCTTTCCCCGAGGAGCGGGGCCAGGAGCGGCAACCCAGGCGTCTCACCCACGACGCCACGTTGATCGAAGGACTTGCCTGGACTGCGGACGGGCAGGAAATCGTCTTCGCGTCGGCGCGTCAAGGGTTGCCGGTGCTGTGGCGGCTTCCGGCGTTCCGCCAGGTGGCTCCCCGGCGCGTCGAAGCTGCCGGCGAGGACGCAGTGTGGCCTTCGACCTCCCGCGTCGGGAATCGACTGGTCTACCTGCACGACTATCAGGACCGTGACATCTGGCGGTTGTCCGTTCCGCGAAGCGGAAGCCGGATCCTCTGGAAAGAACTCAGTCTAAGCGGCGCTACCCCTCTCATCGCCTCGACCCGCGTCGACCGGATGGCCGAGTACTCGCCCGATGGGACCAAGATCGCCTTTTCCTCCGCGCGTTCCGGCTTCCACGAGATCTGGGTATGTGACGCCGAGGGCCGCGGCGCCCATATGGTGACGTCCTTCCGCGGCCTACCGGCGTGGTGGCCGCGATGGTCGCCCGACGGTGAGCGGCTTGCGTTCTTCGGGCGAACGGAAGACGGGTTCGGCGCCTATGTCGTCCCGGCGCAGGGAGGGTCTCCACAGCTGGTGGCCGCAGGTGCAATCTGGCCCTCCTGGTCCCGAAACGGCCGATGGCTTTACTACCATTCGGACCGAAGCGGGCGGCACGAGATCTGGAAGTCGCTGATTGACGGCGCGGTTCCCCCAGTTCAGGTGACCCTGAACGGCGGATATGCCGCGCGGGAGTCACCTGACGGGAAGTTTCTGTACTACTCGAAGCCCGGGGCCGAGCTCTGGCGATCGCCAACGGGCGGTGGTTCGGAGGTCAGGGTGTTGGAGGGTCCGGGCCTGGACTCGATTGTGCCTCAAGCTCCGATGAGGAACTGGCTCCCACTCGACGAGGGCGTTCTGCTATCCGACCCGGACCGGCTCGTGCTCCGTTTCTTTCCGGACTCTACCGGCGGGCAGGCCACCACCCCGGAGATCCCTGGCCTTCTCCCCCGTTACGGTCTATCCCTTTCCCCCGACAGACGGTGGCTGCTTGTGACCCTCCGTTCACGCGCTCTCGTGGACGTCATGTTAATAGACAGCTTCCGATAGAACAGCGCCGGACCGTGAACGATCTGCTGGCTATGGGCTTCGCGATCGTCTGACAGCGACCCACTGCTGGATCACGCCATCCGGAAGCTGGCACCGGTGCTCGTCGCGGGCCTGGGCGGACCTCTAGTTATTAGTTATGGGAGGGCAAGGCGGAGTGATCTGTCCCGTGATGTATAGGTTTTGTAGAATCAAACTATTTACTAATCCCAAGCTGGACATCGCGGGTTAGAGTTATGTCTCTCATTTTAGTTTTGACGCTTTACGGATTTGCCTGACGTCATTTATGGGGCTCATGCTGCACAAGTCGCGCTTGGCGTGGCCAAAGCACCGGATGTCGAGACGTTCGACACCGTCAAATGCTCGGTTCCCCGACGCCGCGTCGGGCCAGTTGCCGAGGTGACTCGCTCGGAGAGCGGATAAGCGTCCGACTTCGCGACTTCCCTGGGGCAATTTGGTGCTGGCTTCAACGCGACTGTACCGAACTGGAGCAGCGACTGCACAGCCATCTGAATCCGCCGAACAGATCCTGCCGTTCGGTGGCGTCGCCGTCCACGGCCCGGTCCTCCGGGTGGTCTTCATGCAGGCTCAAAGACTCCTGAGTACTTGAGGCGTCCCGCCGAGAATCCCGCACTCGGGCAAGTGGCGACGGGTCAAGGGAGACGGACGCACGCAAGGCCTGGAGATCTGCCCGATGACTCCGATCCAGAGAGTTGGCTCAGCCGGCCCCACCCGTACTTACTAGCGTCGCGTCCCGCCGCGCCTGCCTTCGCACCGCGAGCGCCATCGTAAGCGGAATCGCCAGGATCGATAGCGCGCTGGTCCAGCCTGGCAAGTTCAAACCAGGCACGAACGAAGACACAATACCAGCGATAGCCACCAGGAATCCGCCGAGGATCACGTTCATTCCCGAATCGCGCAGTTCTGCGCGAGTGCTTTTCACTACCGTGTGTCCGATCGCAGCGATGATCAGAAGGCCGTACACGAGCATGAGCGGTCCGGCCACCGAGCCGGTGGTGTAGTACAGAACCGGATGGACGACCAGTTCTGCCACCAGAAGGGCCAGCAGGCAGCCCCAGGCTCCGTAGGTGGCCCAGACGGCCAGACGGCTCTCGCCCACCGGCTTCGGCCTCGGGAACGTGACGAAGAAGCGGAGCAACAGGATGTATAGGAGGACGGTAGCGGCCGTGGACAAGTGATCCTTCACCCCGTTCCAGGCCCCCAGGTTAGGCCCCCGACCGAGAAGCATGGCCGCACCCGCGACCAGGCCGATGTGCGCCATTGTGAGCGCAGGCGAAGTCACCGCCGTGAAGAAGGCCCACAGTCCGAAGCTGAGAAACCCGAATCCGACCAGCATGGCCCCAACCCTGGCGTTCACTGCAGCCCGAAACGGCGGTTCGTACACGACATCGAGAGTCACCCTCTCGCCCTTGCGCTCGACGACAAACCGGTGCTTCTGCCCGACCCTCGGCGCGAAGGCTAGCGGCCAGCGGGACTCCATGCCGAGTTCCTCGACCCGCCTCCCCTCGACACTGATCACGCGGTCTCCGGCCTGGAAACCCGATCTGTCCGCCCAACTGCCGGGGAGGACTCCGGGCACGCGGTATTCGGGATCGTATATGCCACCCGTGAATCCGCCATTCTGCCGCCGATAGAAGCCCAAGCCGCACCAGGCAACCAGGCCAATAGCCGTCGCGAGCACCAGCAGGCGGCGGCGCTTCATACTGAGCGCGTCCATCTTACACCTCCATTGCTTTTCGTCCGTTCCAGTGGCGGAATTCGGCGCCCGGCAGCGGGAGCAGCATCCACGCCAGCGGCACCGGGTAGTGCGCAAAATTGCTGACGATGAAGTAGCCCAGCGGAAGCGCCGCTAGAGGGATGGAAAGTGCGGCCCGGCGTGGAACACCGAGCGCCGGCAAGGTACGGCACAGACCAAGGACCACGAGAATCATCACCGCGGTGAAAAGCGCTGCCAGCCAGAGGAAGCGCAGTCGGCCACACCAGAAATGGAGAAGGCGCATCGCCTTGAGGTGCCATGCCTCAGCAGAATGAGTTCTGATCCGAGTAAACGTCTCGTTCGTAGCCCGCCGATTGTATTCAGCCTCTCTCAGGTTCTGCACCTGGCGCGCCTCTGCCAGGTTCTCGCGAAGGTGGCCTAATGGTCCGTTGCGGGCCCAAGTAGCATCCATGTGTGCATCAGCGCCCGGGTGACTGGCGATGCGGAGTGCCGGGCCGAAGTTGCTGCGTACAGACAAGAAACCGTGGAGGGAAGT
>JACRKW010000078.1:26837-29836 GCA_016215215.1 Acidobacteriota bacterium | reverse complement strand
TGCAGGTTGAAGATCGCGTAGCCGGTTGACGCGCCCGGGCGATCCGCCACCAGCGCACCGGTCAGACGCATGGGGATATCGCCCTGCCATTCGATGTGACCCTGGAAGAGCGAGTTCATGATCGCCGTCCCCTTGGTATCCGTCAGCATTTCGCTGCGGATGCCGATCTGTCCGCGCGATGGCACCAGGAACTCCAGCCGCACACGCCCGGAGCCGTGGTTCACCATCTTGGACATCTTGCCCTTGCGCATGCCCATCTTCTCGATCACCACGCCGACGTACTGCTCCGGCACGTCCACCACGAGCAATTCCTGCGGCTCCATCGTCTTGCCGTCGACGCTCTTGGTCAGGATTTGCGGCTTGCCTACCATCAGCTCGAACCCCTCGCGCCGCATCATCTCGATCAGGATCGCCAGTTGCAGCTCGCCACGGCCCATCACCTGGAATGAGTCCGGGCTGCCCGCCTGCTCCACACGCAGGCTGACGTTGGTCAGCAGTTCCTTGTCCAGACGGTCGCGCAAGTTACGCGACGTCACCCACTGTCCCTCGCGCCCGGCGAAAGGCGAGGTGTTGATGGTGAACATCATGCCGATGGTCGGCTCGTCGATGCGGATCTTCGGCATCGCCTTCGGCGTCTCCGGATGGCTCACGGTCTCGCCGATGGTGATTCCCTCCACGCCTGCCATGGCGATGATGTCGCCGGCCGTGGCCACCTTCTCGTCCACGCGCTTCAGACCCTCGAAGGAGTACATCTTGGTGATCTTCGTCGTGTGCACCTGCCCGTCCAGCCGGCAGACGCTTACTTCGTCGCCCAGCCGCAGGGTGCCCTGGAAGACGCGGCCGATGGCGATGCGCCCGAGATAGTCTGAATAATCCAGGTTGCCCACCTGGAACTGAAGAATCCCCTCCGGATCGCCCGTGGGCGCCGGGATGTGCTTCACGATCGCCTCAAACAGCGGCTCCAGCGTGGTGGACTCCTGCTCCGGCGAGTTCTTGGCGATGCCGTCACGGGCGATGGTGTAGACGATGGGGAAGTCGAGCTGGTCTTCAGTGGCGTCCAGGTCGATGAACAGGTCGAAGACCTCGTTCAGCACTTCCTGGATGCGCGCGTCCGGGCGGTCGATTTTGTTGATCACCACAATGGGCGTCAGCCGCGCCTCAAGCGCCTTGGAGAGCACGTAGCGCGTCTGAGGCAGCGGGCCCTCGCTGGCGTCGACGAGAAGCATGACGCCGTCCACCAGCTTCAGCGCGCGTTCCACCTCGCCGCCGAAGTCGGAGTGGCCCGGCGTGTCGACGATGTTGATCTTCACGCCGTGGTAGCGCACGCCGGTGGTCTTGGCCAGAATTGTAATGCCGCGCTCGCGCTCCAGTTCGTTGGAGTCCATGACGCGGTCCTGCACCTGCTCGTTGGCGCGGTAGATGCCGCTCTGCTTGAACATGGAATCCACCAGCGTCGTCTTGCCGTGATCGACGTGCGCAATGATGGCGATGTTGCGAAGGTTCGGGTTCGAAATTTTCATTGGGAAAACCGGATGGGGGAACTTCCATTGTCGCACGCCGCAGGCCCTCAAAACCTATATCCGCGGGGGTGAATGCTAGACTGAAGGGAGTCATGCCTCAAACCGCTGGGAACCCCACCGTGGTCATCGTGGGCCGTCCCAACGTGGGAAAGTCCACTCTCTTCAACGCGATACTGGGCCAGCGAAAGGCCATCACCGGCGACGAGCCCGGCATTACGCGCGACCGCATCATCGGCGAGGCGGTCCACCGCAAGCGCCGCTTCACGCTCATCGATACCGGCGGCATCGTGCCCGATGACCAGGCATTGATCCCTGCCCAGATCCTCAAACAGGCACGCGTCGCCCTCGACGAGGCCGCCCACATCATCTTCCTGATCGACGGCCGCACAGAGATCACCTCCGCCGACCGTGACCTGGCCAAGATGCTTCGCCGCCTCGGCAAGCCCGTCACCCTGGCAGTCAACAAGATCGACGTCCCCAAACGCGAGATCCTGTCGGCGGAGTTCTACGAGCTCGGTTTCGAACACGTTCTTTCCGTCTCCGCCGAGCACCGCGTGGGCATCCATGAGCTGCTCGATGAGGCCACCCGCGGCTTTCCGGCGGAGGATGATCCACTCACGGAGCCGGCGGCCGAACAGGCCCGCCCCATTCGAGTCGCCATCATCGGCCGGCCCAACGTGGGCAAATCCACCCTACTCAACGCTTTGGTGGGCGGCGAGCGCGCCATTGTGAGCTCAGTCGCCGGCACCACCCGCGATTCGGTCGACGAAGAAATCACCGTCGAGGACCGGCGCTACCTCTTCGTTGATACCGCCGGTATCCGACGCAAGGGCAAGACGCACGAGATGCCCGAGAAGCTCAGCGTGGTCATGGCACGCAAGCACATCCGCATGGCTCACATCGCCTTGCTCGTGCTCGACGCTACCGAAGGACCAGTGGGCAGTGACGCCACCATCGGCGGCTACGCCCACGAAGAGGGCCGCTCACTGATCATCTGCGTAAACAAGTGGGACCTCCTCGACGACAAAAAGCGAAAAGAATACGAAGAAGAGGTCCGAGACCAGTTCAAGTTTCTCGAGCACGCTCCCGTCGTCTTCCTCTCCGCCAAGGACAAACGCGGCGTGCGGGGCCTTCTCCGGCACATCGACAAGTGTTGGGAGGCGTTCAACCGCCGCGTCACCACCGGGGAGCTCAACCGTTTTGTCGAAACACTGGCACTGGAGCGCGACCGCCGCATCTTCTTCATGACCCAGGCCGGCATCCGGCCACCCACGTTCGTCCTCTTCATGGACCGCGGCGAAGCTTTGCACTTCTCCACCGAGCGACAGATCATGAACCGCATCCGCAAGCAGTTCGGCTTTGAGGGCACGCCCATCGTTATCAAGGTGAAGGCGCGCCGCCCGCCGCGCGGGCGCTAGTTACCGCTCCACCACTAGTTCCATCTGCTCGAACGGCGTGTTGCGCACCTGCCGCGCCAGG
>JACRKW010000078.1:0-26799 GCA_016215215.1 Acidobacteriota bacterium | reverse complement strand
TTGCGTGGTAGTGGTCGGCGCGGTCCCTGTAATGGTAGGTCACGTAAGCCGGCGCGCCGGCCGCCTCCATCAGGCTCTGCCAGAAATTCCGCCGGCGAAAGAGGCGCCGCTGAAGCGCGGTTTCGCGCCGCAACTCCAATCGGCTTCCGCGGCCGGTCAAGACCACGCGCACGCACTTGGCCTCTGCGAACTCTCTCAAGGGCTCCGGCCGCGGCATGCGGCCCAGCGCTTCGGCCAACTCGGCCGCGCCGCACTCCCACCCTGCCCAGCGGTAGCGCGTGGCGCCGCTGACCAGCGCGCCCCGCTTCAGGAACTCCCGCACACGGACCTCGTCCATGCCGGCGGCGCCTACCACCAACTCCAGCAGATCGATGAACGGTAGATCGCGCGCCACCACCGGCGTCAGCGCGACGTACTCGGCCGCCTCGCTGGAGAGCTTCACGCGCACAGTTTCCGGAAGCGACATACCCACAGCCCGCTACGATCGACTACAATTCTAAACTGAATCTCAAGCCTCGGCCATCGGCGAGGCCGGGCGCCAACGTGTCGTGCCGCCAGACGGGCCGTTCCGCTTGATCAGGAACCACGAGTAGCAGTTCGGACCGAACTTACCACCATGAAGCCACAAGCCATACAGTACTGGAACTCCAAGGCCGAAGCCTCCGACGCCGAAACCAGAGACGCCATCCTGTGCGGCTTCCTCAGCGAGAAGAGCTTCGATGAGGCTGGAAAAGTGGATGCCGAGCATCTTCTCCTGCCGTTCATCCAGCCGGGTCATACCGTGCTCGATATCGGTTGCGGCATCGGCCGTCTGCTCAAGTGGGTGGCGCCCCGCTGCTCGAAGGCGATCGGCATGGACATCTCCAAGGGTATGCTCGCCAAGGCACGGCGCCGGTTGAGTTCGCTTCCTAACCTGGAACTGATGCAGTTGCCACAGCGGCTCACCTTCCCTCTGGCCAGCGCTTCGGTCGACTTCGCCTACTTCTACCACGTCTCCGAACACATGGACCGCGAGGACGCCTACAAGATCCTCGGCGAGATCCGAAGGACCTTGAAAAGCAATGGCGTGGCGCTGGTTCAGTTCTCCCTCCTGGACCATCCCGATAACCGCGGGGAGTTCCTCCGCTGGGCCAAAGCCGGCGATGCGGAGGGAGTGCGCTCGCGCTTCTACACCGAGCAGGAGGCTCACCTCATGCTCGACATGGCCGGGCTTCATCCTCAAGTTCGGCTCTACGTGCCCGGTGAACTGGTCGTGGCCGTCACCAAACGCAGCCAGGACACGCTGGGAGAGATGCCGCTCATCCAGTTGCCTTTCACCGGCCAGCAGGCCTCCAGGGCCGCTCGACGGCGGAGAAAGCGCTAGAGGCGTGTAGTGGGCCAACACTGAAGTTTCGTGAATGCGCTCAGGTGACAACAGTGCGTAGCGCCGCCGAGTTGCTGGCGGCAGAGATCCGTGACCAGGGGCCAATCCCGTTCTCCAGGTTCATGGAGACGGCGCTCTATCATCCCGAGCACGGCTACTACCGCTCGCCACGCGACCCTTTCGGAACTGCGGGCGATTTCTACACCGCTTCTCAGCTCCAACCGGTCTTCGGGCGTCTCATCGCCGCCGTCATGCATCAGCGGCGCGCCGAACTCGGTGATCCTGAGCGCTTCATCATCGTCGAATGGGGCGCCGGCCGCGGCGAGTTGGCCGAGCATCTGACGGCCTTCCATCACTACGCGTTGGATGTGGGCCGCGGCAGCGCGCCGCCCCGGTTCGAAGGCGTTGTGTTCTCCAACGAACTCTTCGACGCTCTGCCCGTCGACGTCGTCCGCATTCAGGATGGCGTCGCATCCCTCATGCTGGTCGGGCGCCAGGACGGCGGCTTCGTGTGGACGCCTGGGCCGCCAGTCCCCGAGGAGTGGCATGCGTACATCGAGCGCGTTCGCGCCATCTTTCCTCCGGGTGAAGAGCTGTGGATCGAATTGCCCGTGCGTTTGCGTGACACTCTCGCGGCCATGGCGGCGCCGCTCGAGCGGGGCTTCATCATCACCATCGACTACGGCTACACTGAGCCCGAACTCATCCGCTTTCCTCGCGGCACCCTGATGAGCTACCGCCGCCACCGGGCCGTCGAAGATGTACTGCGCGATCCCGGAGAGCAGGACATCACCGCCCACGTTCCCTTCACTCACCTGGAGGCTTGCGCGGCTTCCCTCGGACTCGTCTCCTCACCTCTGATCACGCTCACGCGCTTCCTCATGGAAGCAGGCGAGCCGGATCAGTTCGCCTCCGCGCTTGCCGCCGCCGATGAGCATGAAGCCCTCCGGCTGCGCCTGCAACTCAAGTCGCTGCTGTTCGGTATGGGAGAGACCTTCCGCTGCATCGCGTTCCGCAAGTAGCGTAGAGCCCAATAAAAACGGGCCTCCGAAAGAGGCCCATCAAAAACCAACGGCCCCGGTTGCCCGGGGCCGTTGAGGTTGATCCCTGTTGCCGCGTCCCAAAAGGAACGCTGCTTTGCTACTTCTTCTTGGCGGTCTTCTTGGCTGCCTTCTTGGCGGTCTTCTTGGCTGCCTTCTTGGTCGCGTTCTTCATCGGTCTGTTCTCCGTAACATCAGATTTGCAATCGCGTGCGATCGCATTGTGATCTCTTTATAAACTTGGTCCTCTCCCAAAGTCAAGAAAAAAATGAACGAAGGGCACTTCGCGCGCCCTCCCGCGGCCCTCTCCGGACGATCAAACGAAGACTTGGCAATTTGTTTTTGCCCTCCGGCGTTGCCTCCGCGGCCCTTCACGGGCTAGCATCGCACTTGTGACGACCCGGCGCTTTCTCTTCGCCGCATGCTGCTCGCTCCTCTTCCTCGCCGGCTGCTCCCGCAGGAAGCCGGCGCCCCGCATGCCCCCCGCGCCCTCGCCGGGATGGGCTGAAACCGGCATCGCCAGTTGGTACGGAGATCCCTACCACGGCCGCCAAACGGCCAACGGCGAAACTTACGACATGGAACAGTTCACCGCCGCGCACCGCACCCTCCCCTTCGGCGCCGTACTCCGTGTCACCTGCCTCTCCAACCGTAAGACCGTCACCGTGCGCGTCAACGATCGCGGACCCTTCGTCGATGGGCGCATCATCGACCTCTCGCTTGCCGCCGCGCGCCAAATCGATCTCGTCCGTCCTGGCACCGCCAAGGTGCGTCTCGACCTACTTTCCTACTCGAAGGCCAGACCCGTCGATGGCGCCTTCGGAGTCCAGGTCGGCAAGTACACCTCACGCCGCGACGCCGAGAAGTTGCGCGGAAAACTGATCGGGCACTATGACCCCGTGGAGATCGTCAACCAGGACGGTTCTAAGAACAAGTGGCGCGTGGTGGTAGGACGTAAGTCGAGCGAGGGAGATGCTCGAGTCCTATCGGAGGTACTCCGTAGATCGCAGAAGGACGTCTTCGTCGTCAGGATCGACTAGTCCAAAACCAGCCCACCACCCGTAGTGGTTCGTCAAAGAAGATCGCATCACTTCGGGCAAACCACGCTTAGAATAGGAGATAGCAACAATCTCTGTAGAGCTTTCCAGCCCGCCGCACACTACCTCCTACTGAGGAATCACGGTGCCCTGGTTGGAACAGCATGTGGAGACGTTTGGCAGGATGATCGCCATACCGCCATACAAGAGTTACGAGTTGGTTGGCCAATCCGCGCGCCTGCGGCAGGTCCTTCGGCTGGCCGGCAAGCTTGGCCGCGGCAACTGGCCTGTTCTACTCCTCGGCGAAAGCGGCACGGGCAAGGAACTGGTAGCGCGCACCATTCATCGCAGTGGTGCGGACGGTCCATTCGTTGTCATCGATTGCTCCACTGTGGGCGGCCCTCTGATGGAGAGTGAACTGTTCGGTCACGTCAAAGGCGCCTTCACCGGCGCCAATTCGAACAAGATCGGTTTGATCGAACAGGCCGATGGCGGCGTGGCGTTCTTTGACGAGATCGGCGAACTGCCGCTCGATCTTCAGGCTAAGCTCCTGCGCGTCCTCCAGGAAAGGGAGTTCCGCCCGGTCGGCTCGCTCCAGGTGCGCAAATCCAGTTTCCGAGTGGTTGCCGCCACCAACCGCGACCTGCTCCAGGAAGTGCAGAAGGGCACGTTCCGGCAGGATCTCTACTACCGCCTCAACGTCGTCACACTCCGCCTGGCTCCTCTTCGCGAGCGCAAGGACGATCTCCCCTGCCTCATTTCGCACTTCCTCGAAGCCTACAGCCCTGGATACACGCTGAGTGGCGAACTGCTGGAGGTGATGCTTGCGTACGACTGGCCTGGCAACGTGCGCGAACTCGAGAATGCCATCCAGCACATGGTTGCCGTCAACACCGGCCCCGTGGTCCATCTCGCTGATGCGCCCTCCAGCTTGAAGCACTTTGCCGCAAACCGCCATTTCAACGGCGCATCGCTGCCAGGCGCGACGTTCCCCACCGCGGCGTTCTCCGGAGCAGCCATGGCCGCCGCCGCGGGTCATGGTCCCGCCCGGTACTCGCCCGGCCCGAGTTCACCCGGGGCGGAGTCCACCTTCGTCACCCCGGTGCTGCCGCTGGCTGAGATGGAGAAGCGCGCCATCATCAACGCCTTGCAGTACACCAAGGGTGATCGCGTCATGGCCGCACACCTGCTAGGAATCGGCCGTACCACCCTTTACCGCAAGCTCAAAGAGTACGGGATCCAGGATTGACTTACGCCCTCGACGCCACCTACAGCACCGGCGGCAACCTCTCCGGCGTCGGCGTCTACTCCCGCGAGATCCTGAATGGGTTGGCCCGCGCGCACCCGGAGGATCGCTTCACCTGGTGCTACCGCCCCCATCGTCTACTACGCGCCTTCAAAACCCGCCCCAGCAACGCCTCCCTGCGCCCGCTCCTGGAGCACCTCCAACTCTTCCGCGCCGAGTTGTTCCACGGTCTGAATCAGCGCCTTCCCGCGCGCCGGTTCAAACGCTCCGTCTGCACCTTTCACGACCTGTTCGTGCTCACTTCGGACTACTCCACCACGGAGTTCCGCAGGCGCTTCGCACAGCAGGCGCGTGATGCCGTTTCCCGTGCCGACCTCGTCATCTGCGTCTCCGCGTTTACCGCCGCCCAAGTCAGCACGCTCCTTGGAGTGGACACCAGCCGTCTTCGCGTCATTCCGCACGGCACCCGCTTTCCCACGCGCGCCGGCGGTCCGCGCCGGGATCCCATGATTCTGCATATCGGTGCAATCCAACACCGCAAGAACCTGTCGCGTTTGGTCACCGCCTTCGAACGTTGCGCTCCAGCGCCCTGGCGGCTTGTGCTGGCCGGCTCTGACGGCTTTGGCGCGGCTGAGATACACCAGCGCATCGCCTCCAGCACCGCCCGTGACCGCATCGAAGCGTTGGGCTGGGTCAACGATGAAGCATTGAGCGCCCTCTACGCCAAAGCCGCCGTCTTTGCTTTTCCTTCACTGGACGAGGGTTTCGGCATCCCAGTACTTGAAGCGATGGCGCAGGGAGTTCCCGTGCTCTCTTCGAACCGCTCGGCGCTGCCGGAGGCTTGTGGAGACGCAGCGCTGCTTGTGGATCCCCTCAGCGAGGATGACATCGCCCACGGGCTCTCGCGCCTCATCTCGGATTCCGGCCTCCGCGACAGGCTCACGCAGGCCGGACGCGCCCGAGCCGAGTTGTTCCCTTGGAGCAGAGCTGTCACCGCCACCTGGAATGTCTATCGTGAACTGCTGTCCTGACGGACTCTTGCTTACCGCCCGTCATCATCCACGGCGATTTTCAGAGCTCGGAGGAACTTCTGGTCTTGGGACGTCCACTTCAGCCGTGCCTTGGGCTCAGCGTGTGCGCCTTCCAGGTACTCTTCCTCGAAGTCCGTCTCCAGCCGTGTCTCCAACACCGCGCCCTCATCGGCATCAGCCGCCGACTCATCCCGCTTGTTGAAGCCGATGGTCGCCTCCAGCACCAGAAAGACGTCGTACCCCGCCCGTTTGATCTCGCCGATGGCCGCTGCAATGCGATCGGAGTCAGATAGCGACTCGTTGATCGCGTTGCCCAGCTCCTGCATCAGTTCTTTCAGTCGATCTTCCAAGCTCAGCCTCGTCTGTCTGCACTACCAGGATAACACCCGGATTCCGTTCCACTCCTCGGCAGCCTTCACTCCCCCTATCGGCAGTCCCCTCTCCTCACCTGAGCCAAAGCGCTTCGCTGCTACGATAAAAGTAACGTGTTCCGGAGTCTAGCCACTTGATCAAGAAGTTCATCCAATCGTTTCTACCGGCGATCATCAAGCCGCTTCACTCCCTCTGGAACCAGATGATCGGATTCCTCTTCCTCGTCATCGGGCTGGTTGCCGTGCGCTCCACCTGGGCGCGCTATTCCCGTTGGGCTAGCGGCCAAGGTGAATTTTCTGACTTCGCCGCTTTCGTGTGCGGCGCCGTATTCGTGATCCTCGGCCTGGGCTTTGGCATCCACGGCTTCTGGAAGGCCCGCCGCATTTCGCGTTCCTGACCGGCTCTTACTGCTGTGGGGGCTCCGCCTTCTGTGCCGTTGCTTTTGCCCCGGTGAGGCGCTCCAACTCGGCCACCTGCTTCCTGATTGTGTCAACGTCCGGAGCCAGCGGCGCGAAGCTCAGATATCCCCTCATCTGCTCCAGCGCACCAGGATAGTCACCCTTATCCGAAAGGATGTAGCCCAACAGTTGCGCCGCGCGAGGATTGCGGTGCTGCGTGTCCAGCTTCACAGCTTCCCGGGCGCTCTTCTCCGCCACATCCAACTTCTTCAGGTTGTAGTAGGCGGCCCCATTCATGAACCAGACGTTCGGGAAGTTGAAGGGATTCAACTTCAGCACCGTATCGCTTCGCTCGGCGATCAGGTTCCAGTCGCGGCTCGTAACGGCTTGCTGCAACAACTCCAGGTGGGGGCTCACGAACTTCGCGTCCGCCGCAATCGACTCTTCAAACGCTTGCTTGGCCTCGACCGGCTTCTTCTGCATATCCAGGCTCTTGCCAAGCTCGTACCACGCCAGTGCGTACTTCGGATACAGCTCCACAGCTTTCCGCAATTGAGGCTCGGCATCGGCATACTTCTTCTTTTTGTTCAGTTCCACACCTTTCTCGAACGCCTTCTTGGCGTCCTTGGGGGCGTTGGCCGATGTCAGAGAGTAAGTGAAGCCCTGCACGTTCGCCATGCGGTGCAGCACGATGGTGCCCACCTCAGGGTTGTCCATCACCCTGCGCCCGCTCAGTTGGACAATATCGCTCCTGTACCCGGGCAGGTCGGCTTTGAACTCGCATCCCATCAGGTCGCGCTCGGAAATGCCCATCCGGCCACCCGGCAAGCCTGGTACGCGCCCACCGGAACCGAAACCTCCGGTCGCTTCATTGATCGATCCCAGACTTGCATCCGCCATCACTGTCTGGTTCTGGCCCAATGAAATATTGAACCGCCCCTTCATATCCGTATAGCCCTGCGGCCGCGGCTGTCCGTTGCAGACCAGGTAGAGAATCACCGGCTCCGGAGGCGCCGTACCGTCGTCCATCATGACGCGGCCCGATAGGTTCATCGGACGCTGGAAATCCATCATGTTCGGAGCTGTCGAAGGCGTTCCTGGAGTTGAGGTCCTGCCGCTAGGCACGTTCGGTGATGCCGGCGCCGTGGGCGCCGTCGGCGCTGGCGCAGGCGCGCCTCCGCCGCCACCACCTCCGCCCGCTTGCCCGCCGCCGCCGCTTGCCTGTCCTTCCACTGGTGGAGCAAGACATAGCATCAATACACTGGCCGCCACGGCTGTAGAACTCAGCCAACTTCTCATGGTGCACCCCCTGTCGAAAGTTGCCTGCAGGTGCTTCACATTATGGCACAGCTCCGCCGACCGGAATCCTTCAACTTTAAACTACGGCGGGCCGGCCCCAATGGGACCGGCCCGCCGCGCACACTCTGCGAGGAACCCTTACTGATTGGTAATGTCGTACGACCTGGACTGGCCGCGCAACGGCACATACACCTTCTCCCAGGCGCGGTGCGCCGGGTGATCGTCGTAGGCCTTGAACGCCGCCTCGTTCTCGAATTCCATCACGAAGGCGTCCGTGATGTTCTTGTTCACCAACTTACCCTCGGCGTCTTTGATCTGCACCGAGCCCTGTACCTTCACGCTTTTCAACCACACGTTCTTGATGCCCGGCACCTCGCCGGCCATCTTCTCGATGCCGTCCAGCACCGTCTTCTTCTGTTCTTCCGTGGTCCCGTCCTTGTAGTACAACGTCACCACGTGAACAATCGTCTTCGGCTTGCCGTACTTGTTGGCCGCCACGCCGATCACGGCCCCCAGGGCCATCAGCACTACCGCCGCTGAAGCGGCCTGTCGCAGTCTCAATGTCATCGTTATCCCCTTTATTCTCTTATCTTCTCCGGCAGCCCCGACCAGTCCTCGCAGACCAGCATTGAGTTGGCCGGATTCTTCGGATCGTACTTCGCGCTCGACGGGCCCACCAGCCTGCCCGGATCATCCGGCAGCCTGGACCGCAAGCCCCGCACGTCCTGCGAGGCAAAATACTGCACGCCTCGCAGTTCGTACTGATAGTGGATCAACTCCTCTGTCGCCTCGGTCACAAGCGCTTCCACGGTGCGGCGGCTCTTGTTCAACATCATCCGCCGGCGTCGCTCCCTCTCCTCGGGAGTCAGCCTGCGCTGGAATAGAATCCACACCGCGGCAGCGCCCAAGCCAACGGACGCGGCAATTCCAACGGCAAAGCGAGGGTCGACCGATACCACTAGGCTCTATTCTCTCCCAGTTGGCGCCTCCTGAAACGCCCTGGCATAGTCTTTTAAGAACTGATCCAGACCCTTGTCAGTCAGCGGATGGTTGAACAACTGGTCCAGCACCTTGAACGGCATGGTGCCAATGTGCGCTCCAGCTTCGGCAGCCTGCACGACGTGCAGCGGCGAGCGCAGTGACGCCGCCAGTACCTGCGTCTTGAACCCGTAATTGGCGTAGATTCTGCAGATGTCCCGGATCAGCGCCATCCCTTCCAGCCCCAAATCGTCCAGCCTGCCCACGAACGGACTGACGCACCAGGCTCCTGCCTTTGCCGCCAGGAGGGCCTGCCCAGGTGAAAAACACAACGTCGCGTTCACTGGAATCCCGTCCTTGCTCAACGTCGAGCAAGCCTGGATCCCCGCCCGAGTCAAAGGGCACTTCACCACAATGTTTGGGTGGATCTTGGCGACCTCTCGCCCCTCCTTCACCATCCCCTCAAAGTCTGTCGCTACGACCTCCGCTGAGATTGGGCCATTCACAATCGAGCAGATAGCAGCTACCTGCTCACGCATCGGGACGCCCTCCTTGGCGATCAGGCTTGGGTTGGTGGTCACGCCGTCCACCACGCCCCAGGCGGCGCCTTTCCTTAGTTCCTCGAGATTCGCCGTATCGAGAAAGAACTTCATCACTACCCTCCCTCTCTGTTCAGCCCCGGATCACCCTATTCTCCAACATTCCCAGGCCGGTCACCTCCACCTCAACCAAGTCGCCCGCCTCCATCGCCCCCACCCCAGGAGGCGTTCCCGTTGCGATCAGGTCGCCCGGTTCCAGCGTCATGAACTCAGTGACGAATTGAATGATCGCTCCCACGTCGAAGATCATGTCGGTCACGGGAGCATCCTGCTTCACTTCGCCGTTCAACCGCGTCACCACACGCAAATTACCGAACTCCACTTCTTCCTTGGGAGTCCACCAGGGCCCAACCGGGCAGAATGAGTCGAATCCCTTGCCGCGCGTCCACTGCCCGTCCTTCTTCTGCAAGTCACGCGCCGTCACATCGTTCACAATCGTGTATCCGGCGACGTAATCCAGCGCATGTTCGGCTCTGACGTGCCGCGCCCGGCGCCCGACCACAACCCCCACCTCCCCCTCGTACGAGAGAAGTTGCGAAATCGGCGGATAGACCACCTCGCCCCTGTGCGCGTTGAGCGACGACGGCGGCTTGAGGAAGATCAACGGCTCTGTCGGCACCGCGTTGCCCAGTTCCTTGGCATGTTCAGCGTAGTTCCGTCCCACGCACACGATCTTGCTCGGCGTCACCGGTGGCAGCAGCCGAGCCTCGGCCAGGCGCAATACGCTGCCGTCTTCCAGTACTACCAACTCCCCCTCCACTACCCCCCGTCTCACGCCGGGGTGCGTGTCCGGCGCGCTCGGCGGCGTGCCGGCTTCTGTTGCGACTCGTACGTGCCTTGTCATGGCGCAATCACCTCTGCAAACTCGCTCGGCTTGCTCTCGTTGCCAGTTTCATCCACCGCAGTCACGGCATACCTGTACCGCTTCCCCCCTTCCACGGCCGCGTCCCGCGCGCTCGGGCTGGCTGTCAGCTCTCCGAGCTTCTGAAATGCCCCGTCCCCTTCAGCGCGGTAGATCTGATACCCCTTCAGATCCGCCTCTGTATTCCTGTTCCAGCTCAGCTCAACGCTCTTCAAACCCGCGATGAGGACCAACCCCGTTGGTGTCTCTGGCGCGAACTGATCCACCCGCTTGTAGCTCGCCGTCCTCGACATCTCGCTTTCTGCCGGGACTGGCCCATCCTCCACCACCTGCTGCAGCGTGTAGAAGTACACCTTGTTCATCTCCACCGTGCCGTCCATCCAGTGCCGCTCGCTGCTCACACCCAGCACTGTCGGCTCCTTTTCCCCCTCCTCCATTCGCCACATCCTCCACAGAGATCCTTCGCCCTGCCATTGCAGCCACGCACCCCGGGGGTCGCCGGTCACAACCAACTCCACAGGCGGTTTCGGCGCCGCGACGATCTTCAGTACAACCAGATTCGACCACTGCGCCGCCCGTTTGGTCGGCCCAATCGCCCGCGCCGCGAAGATTACTTCCTTCCCAGTCCATTCGCCCGCCGGAATGGCCAGTTCCATCGCTCCCTGTGCGCTTTGCACGGGGATTCTCTTCGCCGACCCCGCCCACCGCTGGAGCTCGAATTCGGCCTCCAGGTTCGCCCCGGCACGCACTTCGATCTCCGCCGCGTTCTTCAGCACCAGCCCTTCGGTCGACTTTGCCGGCGGCGTCAGCGCCAGATATATCTTGTCGCCTCTCTGCACGCCGCGCAGGTCCGTGATCTGCTCAGGCACGTTGAGCGCCGGCGGCAGCGGGTCGCCCACGTAGCCGCAGCCCGCCAGCCACAAGGCCGCCGGAATCAGGAACGCGCGTTGCATCACAGGATGTACCGGCTCAGGTCCTGGTCCTTCACGATGTCCGCCAGTTGCTTCCGGACATACGCGGCGTCCACGCTGATCTTCTTCTTCTTCAGGTCAGGCCCTTCGAAGCTGATCTCCTCCAACACCCGCTCCAGGATCGTGTGGAGCCGCCGCGCGCCAATATTTTCGCTGCTCTCGTTGACCTGCGTGGCGAACTTCGCCACCTCCCCGATGGAGTCCTCCGTGAAGCTCAACTGCACCCCCTCGGTCTCCATCAACGCCGTATACTGCTTGATCAAAGCGTTCTTGGGCTCGGTGAGGATGCGCACGAAGTCCCCTTCGGTCAACGACTTCAACTCCACGCGGATCGGAAAGCGCCCCTGCAGCTCCGGGATCATGTCAGAAGGCTTGGAGACGTGGAACGCCCCCGCCGCGATGAACAGGATGTGGTCCGTGCGCACGAAACCGTACCGCGTGTGCACCGTCGTTCCTTCCACAATCGGCAGGATGTCGCGCTGAACCCCTTCGCGGCTCACGTCCGGTCCCTGCCCGCCTTCGCGCCCAGCGATCTTGTCCACCTCGTCCAGGAACAGAATGCCGTTGCGTTCCACCCGCTCGATGGCTACGCGCGTCACCATGTCCATGTCGATCAGCTTGTTCTCTTCTTCCTGGATCAGGTAATCGTACGCCTCGGCCACCCTCATCTTGCGCTTCGTCGTCCGCCCGCCAAACAACTGCGGGATCATCTCCCGCAGGCTCATGTCCATCTCTTCGTTGCCCGTGTTGGTAAGCACCTCAAACGAAGGTCCACGGTCCCGCACATCGATCTCCACCACCCGGTCATCCAGCCTGCCTGCCTGCAGCTTCTCTCGCAGCTTCTCCCGAGAGGCCGCCGCCGTGTCGCTTGGCTCTGGTGTGGCCGGCATGAGGATGTCCAGCAGCCGCTCTTCCGCCTGCTCCTCGGCGCGGTCGGCCACATCGTCCAGCCGCTCCTCCCGCACCATGTCGATGGAAACTTCAACCAGGTCGCGAATCATCGACTCCACATCGCGCCCCACGTAGCCCACCTCGGTGAACTTGCTGGCTTCCACCTTCAGGAAAGGCGAATTCGACAACTTGGCCAGCCGCCGCGCCAGCTCCGTCTTGCCCACGCCGGTCGGGCCGATCATGAGGATGTTTTTCGGCATCACCTCATCGGCCATCTCTGGATCCAGCTTCTGCCTGCGGATGCGGTTCCGCAACGCGATGGCGATCGACTTCTTGGCATCGGCTTGCCCGATCACGTACTTGTCCAGCTCCGTCACGATCTGCCGCGGCGTCAGTTCGTCCAGCAGCGGCTCGTCGCGATTGGCGTCGCCGGGAAGGTAGATCACCATCGTCAGCCAAGCTCCTGGTAGGAGATGTTGCGGTTGGTGTAGATGCAGGTGTCAGCCGCGATTGCCATCGCCTTTTCGGCGATCTCCCGAGCGCCCAGCTTGGTATTTTCGAGCAATGCCAGAGCCGCTGCCTGCGCAACGCCGCCTCCGGAACCGATTGAGGCACAGTCGCCGTCCGGTTCGATCACGTCGCCGTTGCCGCTCAGGATGAATATGTCGGTCGCATTGGCCACCAGCAGCAGAGCCTCCAGATGCCGGAGAGCCCGGTCTGTCCGCCACTCCTTGGCCAGCTCGACGGAACTGCGCGCCAGGTTACCCCCGTACTGCTCCAACTTCGCCTCGAATCGTGCGAACAGGGAGAACGCATCCGCCGTGGAACCGGCGAAACCCGCGATGATCTTGTCCTTGTGCAGCCGTCGCAACTTGTTGGCCGTCGCTTTCAGCACCTCACTGCCCAAGGTCACCTGGCCGTCCCCGGCCATCACTACCTTACCGCCGCGCCGGACCGCCAGAATGGTTGTGCCGTGGATGGTTTGTTTCATCGGCTTGCAGACACCAGTGTAGCGCGCCGTTTCGTACTACCCTGGGACCATGGCTATCGGCTTCATCGGCACAGGCCGCATGGGAGCCATGCTCGTCCGCGCCCTCCTCGGTGCAGACCGCCCCGTCGATGAGGACGTGTGGGCCAGCAACCGCTCCCCTGATAAACTTTCCGAACTCGCCACCATTCACCACCGTCTCCACCCCGGCTCCAATGAGGATCTCGCCCGGCGCTGCCGCCTCCTCTTCCTCTGTGTCCGCCCGCACGACACCGCCCTCCTCCTCGCCCAGTTGGCGCCCCTGCTCACCCCGGACCACCTCCTGGTCACCATCTCCAACGTCGTCGAACTCGATCAACTCGCAACCGCCGTCCCTTGCCGCACCGCCAAGGTGATCCCCTCCATGGCCCAGTACATCCGCCGGGGAGTCACTCTGCTCATCCCCGGCCCGCGATCCACACCCGCAGATCTCGCCTTCCTCCGCGACCTCCTTGGCCGCGTCAGCCGCATCTTCGAAGTCGACGAGATGCAGGCCCGCGCCGCCACCAATGTCGTCAGTTGCGGCCCTGCCTTTCTAGCCCGGTTCTGCCAAGCCTGGGCCGAAGCCGCCCACGCCATGCAGCCCGGTATCTCCGTGTCCGACTTCGAGGACCTTGTCTGGGAGACCGTCCGCGCCACATCTGAACTGCCTCGCGCCGGTATCGCCGGCAAGAACATTCTGGAAGAGGTCTCCACCCCCGGCGGCATGACCTACGAAGGGCTGCAAGCCATGGACGCCGCGCTCCCAGGCATGTGGAACGAAGTCATGCGCCGCACTACCGAGCGCGAACGTCAGCTGAAGGCTTCCTTCAGCCTCTCTACGGCCGCACGTGCTGGCGCCACTGCTCGCGGAAGCTGATGAACGCCGCCGGCGGCCGCTTACCCGCCAACAGCCGGACCACCTCCACGGCGAACCACAGGAAGTAAATATAGGTGACGGCTTCGTGGCTGTGCCCTGCGATCTCCCCTAGCAGGCTTCCGTCGGGCCGTATCGGGGAGAGCAGAAACTGCCCGAACCATAGCCCAAACAGCGCCGTGGCCTCCCACCAAACCAGCTCCATGTTCACCAGGAAGATCATGCCCACCAGTGATTGCCCGATGGTCATCAGGATCTCCATCTCCTGCTGGCCGTCGAAGACGATCGCCGACGGCGCCCTCCGGCTCATGCTGAACACCACCGGCAGCATCGCCGCCAGCAGCGTCCATTGATTGATGTTCGAGCTCACCATGTTCATCAGCGCCATCGGCGCCCGGTCGATCGTCCGTGCCCAGTAAAACGCCGAGACCTTCTCCGGGAACTCGCTCACAAACGGCGCCACCCACTGGATGAACACGAAACTCGATACGCCCACCAGCGCGCTGATGGCGAAGAGACTACCCAGGAACGGTTCGGCCGCATAGTAGATCAGCCCCCCGCCGGCCGCGAACAGAGCCACGATCCAGAACTTCCGCCATCCCGGACTGGCTTTGACCACAGCCCGCGGGATGCGGTCCAGTTCCTCAATTCCTTCGTGCTCTTGCGCCGGCATTCGGGAAAGGATCAGCAGATAGGCGGCGTAAATACCCACCAGCGCCGCCGCGTCCCACAAGTTCAGACTGCCCTTTGCCCAAACCAACAACATGTAAAGCAGCGGGACCAGTAATCCAATCACCTCCACCGAATGTTCATCCGCCAGCTTGATGCGGCCAAGCGGCTTCCCGCTCTTCCGGCGGTAGAAGAACGCCGCCGTGGCGTAGATCATCGGCCACCCCAACCCCGTCAGCAGTCGTAGTGCGCCCGTCAGGTTCGCCACCAGGTACGGCGTCTGCTGCTTCCATGCCAGCACAGCCTCCACAGCGAACTCCGGCAGCGTCTGCAACCATGCCAGAATCGCCAGCGCGAATCCCTGCGCGATGAAATACTGCGCCGATTCCGCCGCCCAGGCGATCAGCATCGCCGCCAGCAGAATCGCCGGCGTCGCCCACAGGGCCGTCTCCGGACCCACCGCGACGATCTCTACCGCTGCCAGAAGGGCAAACGCCGCCACCGGGTACACTGCCCGGTTGCTGCTATTCAAACTTCACCTCGCTGTCTGCGCGTTGGATCATGGAGTGCCTCTGGAAGAGCGATTCTGTTTCAGGATAGTCGATCCGCCGGTGCGCCCCCCTGCTCTCCAGCCGGGCCAGTGCGCATCGCGCCACCAACTCCACCACCGTGGCTGTGTTGGCCAGTTCCACCCGCTCCCGGTCCACTCTTCCGGCGCTCCGGCGCTGCAACCCCCTCAGGATGCGTATCGCCGACTCCAGTTCGTCCCCGCTCCGCAGGATGCCACAGTGCTTTGATGCCAGACCGCGCAGATAAGCCGTAGTGCTGTCAGGCACTTCGAACTGAGGCTGGCTCGCGCACCCGCGCGCCGTGGTCTCCGTAGCCCCCATGGATCGACCCGCGCGGGCGCCGAACACCACAGCTTCCAGCAACGAGTTCGAAGCCAGCCTGTTTGCTCCGTGCACTCCCGTGCACGCCACCTCTCCCGCCGCCCACAAACCATCCACCGTCGTCCGGCCGTCCAAGTCCGTCCAGACTCCGCCCATCGCGTAATGCGCCGCCGGGCACACCGGCGCCGCCTGCCGGTCCAGGTCGATCCCCAGCCGCAGGCACGTGGCGTGAATACGTGGGAACCGCCTCTTCACGAAGTCCGGCCCGCGGCCGGCAAGATCCAGATAGACGTGTTCTGATCCCTCCCGCCGCATCTCTTCCACAATCGATCGCGACACCACGTCCCTCGGCGCCAACTCCGCAAGCCGGTGCCGCCCCTGCATGAACCGTTCGCCTTTCGCGTTCAGCAGGTGCGCACCCTCGCCGCGCAACGCTTCAGACAGCAGGAACCGCGGCGCGCCCTCTATGTGCAGCGCCGTCGGATGGAATTGCACAAACTCAATGTCGCTGATCCGCGCCCCCGCCCGCCACGCCATCGCCACTCCGTCGCCTGTCGCCACTTCCGGATTCGTCGTGTCCTCGAAGACACGCCCCAGCCCTCCGGTGGCCAGAAGAACCGCCCGCGCCTCAATCGGAACCAGCGCCCCGCTTGGTTCATCCAACGCCAGCGCGCCCGTTACCCGCCCATCCTCCACCAGCAGGTCAGCCACTGCCGAGAAACTGCGGAACTCCACCCCGGGCGTGGAAACCGCCTTGAGGTACAGCGAACGGGCGATCTCACGTCCAGTGGAATCTCCATTGGAGTGCAGCACCCTGCTGCGCGAATGCGCCCCCTCCCGTGCAAATAGCAGTCTTCCGTTCTGCCGGTCGAACTGCGCGCCCCACTCCATCAACAGCCGGATCGCCGCCGGCCCATCCCCCACCAGAACCCGAACCGCCTCCGCGTTGCATAATCCGTCACCCGCCGCCAGGGTGTCGGCCTCGTGCAAGCTGACATCGTCATCTTCTCCCAGCGCCACCGCGATGCCGCCCTGCGCATACTCCGAGGAAGACTCCTTCAGCCGGTCCTTCGCCACCACCAGGACGCGCCCCCGCTCCGCCAATTGAATGGCGGCACGCATGCCAGCGACACCGGCGCCTACAACGAGATAGTCGGTTTTCAGCAATTCCTACAGGCCGTCGATACCCTCATGGTACAACGAAGGTATGCCGTCCTTTACCGTCGTCACGACGGCGCAACGCTATGAAGCCATTGTGGAAACCGGCGCTTTAGCGCGTCTGTCCGAGTTCCTGCCGTCACCCGCCGCCAAGGTTTTCGTCGTGACCACCGAAGATGTCTGGCAGCTCCACGGCTCCACCGTCGCCTCCGCCCTCTCCGGCCGCTCCTGGCATCGCCTCCTCTTCCCCGGCGGCGAGGCTCGCAAGCGCCTCTCCAGCGTCGAGGCCCTCGCCGAAGAGATGGTCTCCCTCGGCGGCGACCGCTCCAGCATCGTCGTGGCCTTCGGCGGCGGCATCGTCAACGACCTCGGCGGATTCCTGGCCGCCATCTTCATGCGCGGCGTGCCCGTCGTCCAAGTCCCCACAACCCTGCTCGCCCAGGTCGATGCCGCCGTGGGCGGCAAGACCGGCGCAAACCTCACCTCCGGCAAGAACCTTGTCGGCGCCTTCCATCAGCCCCTCGTCGTCCTCACCGATCCCAGCGTCCTGCACACCCTGCCCGAGCGCGAATATAGGGCAGGCCTGTTCGAGGTTATCAAGCACGGCATCATCGCCAGCGAACCCCTCTTCCGCCTCATGCAGCTCGAACGCCCCAGCGTCCTTGCCCGCGACCCCGCCGCCATGCAGCAAATGATCGCCGAGAGCGTCCGCATCAAGAGCGAGGTCGTATCCGCCGACGAGAAGGAGGGGGGTCTACGCCGCATCCTCAACTTCGGCCACACCGTCGGCCACGCCTTCGAGGCCGAGACCTCCTATACCCGCTTCCTCCACGGCGAAGCCGTCGGCCTCGGCATGAAAGCCGCCGCCCATCTCTCGCGCCTCACCGGCCGCCTCGACGCTCCGACCTGCCAGGACATCCTCGACGTCGTCGACGCCTACGGCCCCTTTCCGACCCTCGACGGCATCCAGACCGAGAATCTCTTCGCGCGCCTGGTGAATGACAAAAAGTCCATCCTGGGCAGGGTCCACTTCGTCCTCGCCACCAGAATCGGCGCCACCGAAGTCGCCGCCGGCTTGGCGCCAGAGCTGATCCGCGAAGCCATTGCGAGCACCCTCCGATGACACCCGGCCGGGGAACCACGCCTCAAGGCGCCGCTACTGAAGAACAGGCCGCGGCCTATGTTCGGGGCATGTTCGGCCGTGTCGCCCGCCGCTACGACCTGCTGAATCACCTCCTTTCGTTCCAGACCGACCGCTATTGGCGCGCCGTCACCGTGCGCCGTGTCCAGCACATCCTTCAGCGCCCCGGCACACGGGTCCTGGATCTTTGCTGTGGTACCGGCGATCTCCTGCTCGCTCTCGAGCGCCGCGCCAGCCCCACTACCCACGTCTACGGCAGCGACTTCTGCCACCCCATGCTTGTCCAGGCCTACGCCAAGTCCGCGCGCCGTGCCGCCCACGTTCATCTGGTAGAGGGCGACGCCCTGTCCTTGCCCTTGGCCCCCCGTTCCCTCGACCTCGTCACCGTCGCCTTCGGCTTCCGCAACTTCGCCAACTACAGGCGGGGTCTCCAGGAGATCCAGCGTGCCCTCAAGCCGGGCGGCACGCTCGCCATCCTCGAATTCTCCACTCCGCCCAACCCCATCTTCCGCGGCCTCTACTCCTTCTACTCCCGCACCATCTTGCCCGCCGCCGGCGGCCTCATCTCCGGTTCCAAGGATGCCTATACCTATCTTCCGGAGTCTGTTCGCAAGTTCCCCCTCGCCGAAGGCCTCGCCGCTGAGATGGAGGGCGCCGGCTTCACCCGCGTCAAGTTCGAGCGGCTCACCTTCGGCATCGTCGCACTCCACACCGGCCTAGCCGGATAGGGCCTTTCCGATCAACTCTTCCAACTCCGCCTGCCCCAGCGCCGTGCTGATAAACAGTTCCTGTCGCGCCCCCGACGCCAGCGCGATCGCTTTCCATCCGTTTTGTGTCGGCACCGTCACACGGATCTTCACCGCACCCCTCGCGTCTCGCACCACCCGGATCACCCCCGGAATCACGCTCCGGATCTCCTCGCTCCGCAGCAGTCTCTCCAGCACCGGCCGCAGTCCGTCAATGATGCTGTGCTCGATCTTGAGCCTGTCCCCCTGCGTTCGCAGCCGCATTCCTACTTGAACCTCCGCCGGAAGAGGAAATCTAGCGCGAACGTGCCATTCTCCTCCTTCACCGCGATCGCCGACCATTGCCGGCTCAAGTCCCACTCAATGCGCACCACCTGCTGCTGAGACCGGCTCAGATTCGTGATGAACGTCAGTGTCACGTCGCGTGATAACGACTGCTCGAACGACAACCGGGCCTGCGGCAGGTTCTCTACGCCCGTGAAGTTCGGATCGATCCGGATGCGGCTCGATCCGAACAGCCTCTCGGCCCTGCTCGACAGTCCGGCGCTGATTGCCCCGCCCAGGAGCGTATTCGGCGTGTTCTCCATCACCGTCTGGCTGCGAATACTGTCCGAGGTCGCCACCGAAGTTGATGTCGACGCCGGCGTCCGCCCTACCGTCAACAACGCAAGAATCTCTGACGATTGCAGCGGCGGCTCAGAACGATAGCTCACGTTCAGCCGGCTCAGTGGCCCGCCCACGTTGATGTACACCGTGATGCCGCGGACCCGTGTCTCCAGGTCCAGGTCGATCTGCGGCTGCACCACCGCCGTGTTGTAGAACAGCACTTCGCCCCGCGTGATGTTGTACCGGTTGCCGAAGAACTGTACCGCTCCTTGGTTCGCCTTGATCCCGCCCAGCAGAATCGGCTTCGACGGGCTGCCTCGAAGCCGCAGGTCCGCCTCTGTCTGCAAGTCCTGCGTGTAACTGCTCTGGAAGACGGCATCCGGCGCCGTGCGCACCCGTACATCGAATTGCAGGTTCCGCAGGAAGTCGTTCTGGCTGGCCGCCGCCGGAATCGGGTTGCCAGTGCCACCCACCATGTTCGCCAGGTCGCTGTTGACCGTGAAGCCCGATCGCCGCACCGTGATCACCCCCGCCAGCAGGCTCCTTCCCGTCGAACCCGTCAGGTTCAGCGATGCGTCCAAGGTCGTGCTGACTCCTTCCGGATACCGCACACGCACCGCTGTCGCTTCCGCCTGCAGCCTATAGCTCAGTTCGCTCGGCGCAAAGCCCACAAACCCTGTGATCTTGAACGTCCCGCCGCCCGTTGAGCCTGAGATCTGCTCGATATTCGCCCTGTTCTTGTCGAAGAAGATCGTACCGCTCGCCCTTTCGACTCCGTTCGGCAGGTCCTTCAAGAAGAAGGATGCATTAGACACAGTCATGCGGCCGTTCACCTGCGGATCGCCCGCCGCGCCCCGCACTGTCGCGTCGATCTGGGCCGCCCCAGACGCGATTAGGTCGGGGTAAAACGATCCCAGAATGTTCAGATTCGCCGCCCCCGCCACCCCCACGTTCCACGGGCTCTTGGAATCGGTGCTGTATCCCCCCGACAGCACCAGGTCCGTGTCCAGTGCTGTCAGCCGCGCGCTCCGGACGCGTAGCACACCCTGGCTCAACTCAAACACCAGCGGTCCTGAATTGCGAAGCGTGCGCTCGTTCGTGTCCGGTTTGGCGCCCTGCTCCGGCGTCGCCCGCGGCTGCACCCGCAATTGCGAAACAGTCACAACCCCATCTGCCTTCCCCAGGTCGGCGAGCGGCGCCTTCCATCTCGCACTACCGCTCAATCCCCCAACCACCGGCCACGCCTCTTCCTCCGCAGTTCCGCCAGACAGGATCTCCTGGACCGTCGCCAGGGTGACGTTGGAAGCTTGGACCTCCCCTTCAGCGCGGTAATCTCCCTCCAACTGCACTTGCGCTTCGCCTTCGGCTTTGCCCTCCCCCAAACCGAGGAAGTAGCGCACACTCAGCTCCTCGCCCGCCGTCGAACCCATGGCGGAGAACACACCCAACGTTCGCCGGCCCACGCGCACCTCACGCGAATCCAGCGTGCCGTCCAATCTTCTCAGCCGTGGCTGCCCCTGCTCCAGCGAAAGGCTCATCCTCAGCTCAGCTTTCATCTCACCGCCCAGCCCGGGCCGGACCTGCTGGATTGTCTCCAAGTCCTCCAACTTCACCCCGCCAGACCGGATCGCCAACTTCAAATCCCCATTGCTGTAGTCACCCTGCGGATGATGCCAGTCTCCCGCCAGGTCCAACCGGGTCTTGTCGCCAACCACGAAACCCTGCATTGCGCCCCCGTCATCCAGCCGGACTTGTGCCTCCACTTCTTTGAACCGTTCCTTGCCCCACGTGGCGTTCTTTACACTCAGGCCCGCGTTGCCGGCCACGCTGCCCACCGTTCCCGAAACCTCCACCGTGCCACCCAGCGTCCCCGTCGCGGCGGCGCCGCTGCCGGCCAGCCGTAGGACATGCGCGAGGTCTCCCTCCGCGACCCTGAGTGTCGCCTTGATTTCACTGCTCGCGTCGGCCCGCCAATCACTCAAGCCCAAACGGAGTTCTCCCGTGCCTCGCGCACCCTGCTGCTGCACGCTCGCACCAGTGACCTCCAGCACCCGAGAAGTCACGTGGAAGCCAGTCTCGATCCGGTCAAAAGGGATCTCCTGATACATCAGGTTGCGCGCAGCAGCCCGGCCGCGGAGTTCGGGACGGTCCAACGGACCTGTCACCACCGCCTCGATTCGTGCCTCCCCGTCTCGCAAAGTCACCGGCAACTCCAACGTGTTCCGACGCAACAGCATCGCTACCACCGGTTCCACGTCACGGATTCTCGTCGTGAACAACCCTGCTTCCAGCCGCTGGCCCAGCCTCCCGCTGAAACTCAACCGCGCCGAATCCGTCGCCAGCCACGACTTCCCAAAATCCAACTCCGCCGCCGCCTGTCTCCACACCAGGTCGAGTTGTCCGGAAAGCGGCAGCCCCCCCGCGCCCGGCGCCACCTCAAGCAACGCCTCCGCCTGTCCGTTCACCAGCCCTGCGCGCGTCATCTCACCTCGGAAGGAACAAGGTCCGGTGATCACGGCGCCCCACGGATAGGGCTTCTCCAGGAACAGTTTCTGGATCTCCTCCAGTTCGAGCCCGGTTGCCCTTCCATCCAGGCTGAATCTCCGCCAATCCCGCATCTCACCTTTGCCGCTCCACGCGCCCAAAGGACTCTCTGCCGAAAGACCGGTGAGCGTCAGCAACCGCGGATCCAACCTGTATTCCGATTGGAAACGAACGCCCTCCACCCGCATCCCATTGCGCTTGTAGCCCACTCCGCTGCCGCTCACTCTGCCTTCCAGCCGTACGCCTGCAATCTGGTCATAGCTCAATGTCCCGTCCACCGTCCCAGTTCCCTCCCGCACGAGGCTCTGTGTGATGTCGCGAAGTTCCACAGCGGCCTTGTACCGCGCCGAAACTGAAGCATTCCTGAAGCTCACCACCTCCCCATGGGCCTCCAAACGAGATCCGCCCTGCCTCGCTTCCAATCTCTCCACCCTCACCCCGTCACCTTCAAGGAATGCTTTGGCTTCCACCGCGGGAGCGAACCCCCAGGGCAGTTGCACGGCTTTGAGGGCCACCGACGCTGTATAGCGCGGCTTCGCGGCCCGCTCGTATGAAAGGCGTGCATCCACGCCCTCCACTTTCATCGCGAACGGAATGCGCCGAGAGTCCAGTTCGAACAGACCGTCCTTCACCTCCAGACTCCCGATCCTCAGCGCGATCAAGTCTTCCACCACATTGCCGCCTTTGCGTCTCACCTTCGGCTCCGGAACGTTCGTCGTCCCGTCCGGCGCCACGTAAAGATGCACCTCAGGCCTCTCCACCGTCACCCTCGACAGGTGAACGTCACGGCTGAGCCACGAGCGCACCGTCAGCCCCATCTCAATGGACTGCGCGCTGAAGAATGGATCGCGCTCGGCGGATTCCTTCCCGCGCAGTACAAACCGCCCGATGGAAACGCGCATTTGGCGCCAGTCAAAACCGACACTCTCCAGCGTCGCCCGGCCTCCGCTGGCGCTCTCCACCTCCTCCACCACGCGCGCCCTGATCTTCTCCTTGAGCCACGAACTGTTCAGCAACTGCACGGTCTCCACCGCCAGCGCCAACACACACGCCGCCGCCACCGCCATCCCGATCCGGCTCCGGCTCATCGGAATGCCTCCTCGACGAATCGGACTTTCAACGTCTCCCGCGCCTGCTTCAGCCATTGCTCCATCGCTGCGTTCGTCTTGCGCGTGGTGATCACCTGGGTGATCCGATCCCTCACCTCCTCAAGCCGCGGCGCTGGCGTCTTGAGGCCGGGCACAAACTCATTGTCGTAGTAGGCCTGAACCTCCCCATCACTGACCTGCACCCCCGGCATGAACCGGAAGTCCACAAAGTCAACTGCCCGCTCGTCAGGCCGCGTTCCTTCATGAATGCGGCGAGCAATGCGTCCGCTTCCGCCATGGTCGCCCCCGCGTAGCGGCTCAAGCTGATCTCTCTGGATACCATCGCCTGGTCGATCAGCCGGTCGGCCGCGCCTCTTCGTTCCGACGGGGTATCCACGTACTCGCGCAGATCGAACACCGCCTGCATCCGCAGCGACCTTCGGACCGCGCTCAGCGTCACCACCTGCCGTCCCGCCGCGGCGACCACCCGGTCTATCACCTCTGCGCGCATTTCCGCTGCCAGCACCGTCAGCAACGCGATACTCGCCGGACCTAAGCGTCTCATCTCAGAATGCCTGCCCGATCGAGAAGTGGAACTGGAACGGATTCACGCGCAGCGGTACGTTGTACGTCCCCGTCCCGTGGATCAATTCGTCGCGCGTTCCAGAGAAACCCACAAAACGCGGCGAGTTCGGCGCGTACGCGAAGTCCAGCCGCATAGGACCCACCGGCGTCTTCAACCGGAATCCGAGGCCCGCCGCCTGCACCATGTAGTCGAAATCCTGCCGGTCCTTCTGCTTGTAACGGAAGCTCATCGCGGCAAGTGAGCTGTACACGTTGCCCATGTCGTGGAAGACCACCATCCCCACCGTGCGCCCGATCAATGGGAATCGAAGCTCCTGCTGGAAGAACAGAAAGGATTTCCCACCCACCGGAAAGCCCGTCGTCCTATCTCGCGGACCAGCCTGGTTGTCCGGAAAGCCGCGGTGCGTCGAAGCGCCGCCGGCGTAGAAGTTCTCCGGCAGCGGCATCGGCGAATCGTTCAGGTTGTGCAGCCATCCGAAGTTCGTGCTCCGCGCGAACGTTACGTCCTTGCTCACCGGATGATAGGTGGAGTTCCGTGCCACCATCCGCGTGTAGTTCGTGCTCGACTTGCTGAACGACGGTGCGAACCCGAAGTCGAGCACGTTGTGCATGCCCCGGTGGGAATCGATCGGATCGTCCCGCCGTTCTTGCACGATCGAACTCGACACCGCGATCGTCTTCACCGGCTGCGAGTAAATTGGGATCAACGACGGGCCGATCTTCAGCGAACTCTGGTCGATAAACACGAACCGCGCCGTTCCCCGGTACTGCACCGAAACCGTGCGCCCGACCTTCTGTCCCAACTGGACCGATGACTCCGTGCGCGTCGATGAGTACGTCCGCACGTCCAGCGAATGGTCGAGCAGCGAGCTGAACGTCAGGTTGAACCTATCACTCCCCAGAAACTGCGGCGCCAGGTAACTCACCAGCAACCGCTGCTGGATGTTCGAGGCGCGCAGCGTCGCGCTCGCAGTATGCGCTAATCCGAAGATGTTGGAGCGCGTTAGCCCGATCAATCCGCGCGGTGCGAATCCTGCCGTGCCCGCCGGCGCGTCGAAGTTGTTCCCGCCTCCGCAGATCCGCCCCAGCTCCGCTCCGAAGCCCAGGTTGAATGAGTATTTCTTTGCTTCTTCCACCTGCAGCAGGATGTACTTGTTCCGCTCCCGCCCCTCCGGGTTTTGCGTCGCCACGTCCACCTTGGCGAAGATCCCGAGGTCGTACAGCCGCCGCTGTGTCTCCACCATGCTGCTCTGTGAGAGAGGCTCTCCTGGCGCCAACGCCAGCCGCTTGAGAACCAGCGCCGGCCGCGTCGCACTCAGACCGCTCACCAGCACCTCGCGCACGAAATTGCGCCGTCCTTCCGTCACCGCGTAACGCAGCTTCATCCGCTGCGGTTCGGCGGCCGGAGTCACGGAAACGTCGAACGTCGCGTCCGGGTAGCCGTTGTTGAAGTACCAGTTCAAAACCGAATCGCGGTCCGATGCCACCGTAGCTATGGCGAAGGGCTGCCCGGGATTCGAGGCGATCAAAGGTCGGATCTCGTCCAGCAGCTTCAGGTCCACCCCCGACAGGTCCATCTCTGAGACGAACCACTGCTTCCCCTCCTTAATCGCGATCATCGCCGCCAGGTCCGTCGTCTTTCGCCTCCAGTTGCGCTCAATCCGGCCCTCTACTTCAACGTCGCGGAATCCATTGGAGCGGTATAACTCCGTCACTGAGTTCACGTCCTGGCTCAGAATGTCCTGGTTGAAAACCCCACGCCTCCAACGCGGCATCCGCGCCGGAATCATCCCCAGCCGCTCCTCCAAAGTCTTGCGGTCGAAGTAGCGGTTGCCTGAGATTCCGACGTGCACCAACCGGAATCGCGGGCCCCGCTCCACCCGGTAGCGAATAGTCTGGCCGCCGTCCGCCGCCGGCTCCGACACCGAATGGCTCACCCTCGCATCGAAGAAGCCTTGGTCTCGGAAATGCCCCCCCAGCCTGCGCTCGCCCTCCAGCAGCAAATACCGGTCTACCGTCCGCTCCTGGTACACCGGAACCAGGCTCCGCAGCGTGCCCCTTCGCACCTTCGCCCCCTCGGTCCGTACGAACACCCTGGGGCCTGCATCCACCTGGATCCGCGGCGTCATCGTGAACTTCACAGGGTCGAAATCCAAAGCGCCCAGCCGCACGTTTGCCTGCAGGTAGTCGGCCTTGATGTAGGCGTCGCGTATCTTTTCGAGGCCCCGCTGAGTCCGTCCCTCGGACACTTCCTGATATCCGCGCAAGCCGCGCCATTTCAGCCACGCACTCGCCTGGATCAGCCTTCGCGCCTGCAACTGCACGTCGCCCGAGAACTCCGGCCTGCCGTACCTCGCGCGCCGCCCCGCCTCCACGAGAAACTGGATGTCCACCTCCTCGCTCCCTGCCCGCCTTGACGTCGCGTACCGGACCTTCGCGTCGTGGAAGCCGTTCGCCTGCAGCAACCCCAGAAGGTTTTCCACGGCCATCGGCGCCATCTCCTCGCTGTAGGCTTCCCCAATGGGCATCTTGGCCGTGTTCACAAGTTGCGCGGGGTTAGGCGGATCCGGCGCTCCCGTCACCGTCACCCGGCTGAGGAAGAACGTCGGCGCCGTCCGGAATGTGAGCGCCACCCCCTCCGCTCCCGCCTCCGCCTCCACCGCGATCTCCGTGTACCGCAATGTTGCCCACAACCGCTCGATGGCCTTGCCCAGTGCGACCTCCTCCAGCGTGTCCCCCGGACGGATCTGCACGATCAGTCCCAGCTGGTCTCGCGTCAGCGGCTGCCTGGCCGGTTCGAAGAGCACGGCGGTGATTCGCTTGCCGTAGTACGGCGTAGGGTCGCTCGGCTCCCCTGCCGCTGCCATCCAGGCCAGCAGGCACACATACAGCGATGCTGTGACGCCGTTCCGGATCACTGCCTGCCATCTTAACAGCCGCTCCTCCCGCACCGCCCCTACCGTCCCCATTGATACGATTCTCTGTAATGACCGACTCCGACCGTGATCGCTACAGCCGCCAGATCCTCTTCCCCGGCATCGGTCCCCTCGGCCAGGAACGCCTCCTCGCCACCTCCGTCGCCGTTGTCGGCTGCGGCGCCCTCGGCGCATTCCAAGCCGGCGCCCTCGCCCGCGCCGGCATCGGTCGTATCCTCCTCATCGACAGGGACTTCGTCGAGACCAGCAACCTGCAGCGCCAGTGGCTCTACGAAGAGTCCGACGCCCAGAACGCTCTTCCCAAGGCCGTCGCCGCCGCCCGGGCCGTCGCCCGCATTAACTCCTCCATCCGCGTCGAACCCCTCGTCGAGGATTTCACTCCCGCCAACATAGCCGACCTGCTCGAGGGAGCCGCCATCATCCTCGACGGCACCGATAACTTCGAAACCCGCTATCTGCTCAATGA
>JACRKW010000001.1:14633-16006 GCA_016215215.1 Acidobacteriota bacterium | reverse complement strand
CGCTCCATGGCGTCCCCGGTACGCCGCGCGGTCCAGGCGGTGAGGCAGACGATTAAGATGCAGGCGACCAAGCCCTTCAAGGATTGCCATAGCGCCGGGTTCAGGGCCTCGGGCGTCACCATCACCGCGTCCAGCCAACCTTCAAAGAAAATGAGAACCAGCACACCAGGCAGAAAGGCGCGCAGAAGCCCGCCACGCACGGAATCGCCGCTCCATGCACGCAACAAGGGCACACCGGGGAGCGCCAGTTTCAGTTCACCCGCGCCGAGCAGCACGAAAGCCAAGGCAGTGGGCAATGCCACCGGAATGGTGGCGCCGCCATACAACAGGGGAACGCCGTAGGAATACCCGAGAGAGACCACAAGGTTGATGGCGGCACCTGTCGACGCAAACAGGGCAGCGGCGGCGGCGGCAAAGCGCCAGCGGGTGGCGCGGAGCAGGAGCATGAGCGCCGCACCTTCAAGAAGAAACGTCACGGCAGTCAACGGCGACATCCGGCCGAGCCGGACCTGGCCGAGCTGTTCATTGGTGCGTGACAGCAGGCGCTCCACGCCGGAATCGAAGCCGGCGAAGGATTGAGCGAGAACCAGCAGTCCGAGGAGGGCGGGCAGGCCAGCGGCGGCCAGCTCAAAAGAGCGGACCAGCGGTCGCCCGGGTCCGCGGGCGTGGCTGAATACGCCGCTACTCAGAAGCAGGAAGGCCAGTGCGGAGCTGGGAGCCATGGGGACATACTGCCGCCACTGCCCGGCCAGGAAGCGCGCGTCAAACAGCCAACCCGCGACAGCCGACACCGCGATGAAGAAGGCGGCCGCCGCGCAGAGTTGAGTAAACCGCGTCGCCTGCGCGAAGAGGTTGCGACCCAGCCATGTCCGTGGATCCGGGCTTCCCTCCCGTCTTATGGCCGGTTTCTCTTCCATGGGCTTGACTATATCCTCAAGAATACATCCAGTTCCACCGTGCCCCAGCCACAGCCAAGCTTGCGGACCCGGTCTTTCCATTGATCTGGCTCCATAAAGAGAGCTCCAGTGGCGGAGCATGGGACGAAACGCGGGCCGCCGCGGGGCATCGCTCTTCGATGCGGCAGCGACGAAAACGCAAGGGTCTGCCGTGGAGATGAACATAGGGGGATTGCAGCCGTCCTTGTGGCCTAGACTGGAGGGGGTTATGACGGAACGATTCTCTCTTGGCGGGCGCACCGCACTGGTCACGGGCGGGAACGGCGGATTGGGACTGATGATCGCGGAAGGCCTCCGCGCGGCGGGAGCCAGAGTTGCCGGCGCGGGGCGCAACCGGGAGAAGAACGCCCACGCGCGGGCGCTGCTCGACGCGGTATACGAGCTGGATGTCACCAGCGAGGCGTCCGTGGACGCGGT
>JACRKW010000001.1:11225-14558 GCA_016215215.1 Acidobacteriota bacterium | reverse complement strand
TTTGGGACAGATCGACATTCTCGTCAACTGCGCCGGAATCGTCGAGGTGGGATCCGCGCTTGACGTGGATCATCAACGCTTCCGCGCAGTCATGGAGACGCACGTTGGCGGGTCCTACCTTTGCGCGCAGCGCGCCGCGAAGGCGATGGCGGCCCGGGGCGCAGGCGGCAAGATCATCAACATCGGGTCGATGTATTCGCTTTTCGGCTCGCCCGCGGCCGGCAGCTACGCGACAGCGAAGACGGCCATTCTGGGGTTGACGCGATCTCTCGCCATCGATTTCGCCGCTCACGACATCCAGGTAAACGCGATCCTGCCCGGCTGGTATGCGACGGACTCGACCAAAGCGATCATCGCCAGCCCGCTGGGGGAGAAGATCCGGGGTCTCACGCCCGCCCGGCGCTGGGGCGGCGCGCCGGACATCGCAGCCGCCGCGGTGTTCCTGGCATCGTCCGCATCAAACTTCATCACGGGCGTTGCGCTTCCGGTGGACGGTGGATTCTCGATCACGGCCGGCCTGACATGCGAGGACTGGGCGCCGCTTCTGTGAAAGAGCGGTCCGCCGGCTCAGGGGTCTTTTTGTTTCGTTACGGTTTCGGCCGGCGCAGGATTTTGCCAGTGAAGTCGAAGAGCGCCTGGGTGGCCGGATCTCCGGCGAGGCCAAGATCGGCGTCGAGTTTTTCGTGATTTGTCGCCTCCGCTCCGAAGAGGGTGGCGGGGACACCGGCCTGGTCGAGCGCGGCCCAGAGCCGGTAGGCTTGCGCGGTGGTGTCGGTCTGATCGGCCACATGGAGAAGCAGGAACGGAGGAATGCCCCGATTGGGAGCGACATGATTCACCGCGGACAATTCACGCTGCCGTTCGAGGCCACCGAACTTCTCCGGGTGGCCCATTTTGGGCGGAGGCTGCTTGAGGTTCCGGCGGCGGGCGGTGGCGGTGGCCACCTGCAGAGGCACGTCATAGGTGTCGCCGTCGACGGGCACGCAGCCTTTGATGCTGGTTCGCGGCACGCCAGCGGCTTCGATGTAGCGGCTGTCGGTGCAGAGCAATGCAGCGAGCTGCGCGCCGGCGGAATGCCCCATGAGGAAGATCTGGCCGGGATCGCCGCCGTATCGGGCGACGTTGGCATGCACCCATCCCACCGCCCTGGCCACATCGCGCACGATGACGTCCATGGTCACATGGGGGACAAAACGATAGTTCACGGGCACGAAGATGAAACCGTTTTCGACGAACGCGGCAGGTTTGCGGCCGACAGCGTTCTTGCCGCCGGTCACCCAGCCGCCGCCGTGCATCCACACCACCACGGGCAGATTCGAGCCGGTTGGCGGCGCATACAAGTCGAGCAGTTGGCGCTCATTTCTGGGCTCGGCGTAGGCGATGTCGTATTCGACGCGGGGCGCGGTCTGGGCAGGGGCCGCAGAGGACAGGAGGAGGGCGCAAGGAAGCAGGATAGAGAGACGGTTCATTTGGACAGCCATTTCGATGCTGCTCATGATACAGCACCGCAGCCGCTGGTACATGAAGTGGTTCAGGCGGTGTACAGCAGGGAGCGGCAAGCGATGTGGAGGCAGCCTTTGGCGGCCAGCTTGCCGGGGCGAGCGAAAAGGGGAAACTACACCCACTCCCAGGAGCGCAGCCAACTGTAATCGTCCGGCAGCCGTTGCCACATGCCTGCCGTGAGTTTCTCGTACCGCGCCACCTCCGCGCTTTCGAACTGGCGCCGCTCCCTGACGGCGGCGGCGGCATTCTTCACCTGCTCCACGGTGATGAGGCCGGGGATGGAGGCGCTGAGAACGTCGCAACAGAGTACGTAGCGCAAGGCCATCCGCGCGCGCTGGTCGTCGTCCTGTCTGGTGGGCGAATCAGGCGTACCGCGCGAGGCGAACAGGTTCCCGCTGGCAAAGGGTTTGATGCCGATCATCCCCACGTTCAGCTTTCTGAGGGCATCGAACATGCTGCCGGCCGGCTTCTCCTTGCTGCCTGCGCTGTAGGGCGTGACGACCACCTCAATCTGCGAATACTTCGCCACTGCCGCCGCGATCCAGGGCCGGTGATGCGTGGCGATGCCCGTGAAGCGGGCCTTGCCGGTCTTTTTGCCCCAATCGAGCGCGGCCATCACGGTCTCGATCTCGCGCTCTGAGTTCTGGGTCGTCTGCTCCCGCAGCGTGACGCGCCAGAGATCAACGTAGTCCAGGCCGGACTTCCTGAGCCCTTCATCCAGACCCTGCTTCATGCGTTCGAGCGAACCGGCGATTTCGGGGTCGCGCCCCATTGTCCAGTCGAAGCCCATGAAGACCTCTTCGCGCCGGTCTTTCACGGCCTCGGCGTAGACCATGACTTCGCCAGCGCTGCAGGCGTCCACGTAGTTGATGCCGTGGTCGAGGCAGGCGTTCATCACCGCACGGCGGTTCTTTCGGAAGTCCTCGGAGCTGGTTTTGAACGGGATGCGCTTCCAGTGGCCGCCGATGCTGATGGCGGAGATCATCAGCCCGGTGCGGCCGAGGGGGCGGTATTCCATATTCTCGTTGTAACTGCGGGTCTTGCGGGCGTCCGGCGCCGGAAGCGAGGGAGCGTTACCCGCCAGCACCGCCGCGCCCGCAGCGCCTGCCGCAGTCCGCATGAATTCCCGCCGTGGAGTTTGAGTGTGCATTGTTTCCTCCCGCTAGCTCTTCAGCACATTGGCGCCGGGCGCGACCTTTTCAAGGTTCGGAGTGATATCGAAATCGAACTTCCTCATCACCCAGGCGATTCCGCCCTGGGCCAGGGCCTGGAAGAGAGGATTGGTCCACACGTCTTCGCGGTGGCCCAGCGAGGTGTAGAAGACACGGCCCGCGCCGTGCATCCGCACCCAGGTTTGGGGGAAATCCGGGCGCCGGTATGCGTCGCCCTGCATGAACTTCGTCTCCTGCATCAGGATCACATGCAGGTCTTTGGCGAAGTTCTTTCCGGCATACCACTCATCGGTGAACGAGAGGCCCTCCGAGGGCACGCCGATGTTTTTGTAGAAGAACGGCGACACGGCATGCAGCGAGGCCTCCTGCTGCGCGCCGTGGGTGACGAACTCGCCCCCCAGCATTGCGATGTAGGGATCTACCTCGCTCTGGTTCTCGTGCTGGGGGCCCTTGGAGTGAAAGGTGTCGGTCGCTGAGTGAAAGCCGATGAAGCCCTTGCCCGCGGCGATCGCGGCGAGGAGCCGGGCTTTGCCGGCGGTGGACATCGGCGGGGATCCGTCCCTGGCGGGCTGGGTGAGGTCGCCCGTGGTGTAGAACGCAAACGCAGCGTACTGGTCGAGGTCTCCGTCGAAGACGCGGCCATCGACGGTGCACTCGA
>JACRKW010000001.1:0-11162 GCA_016215215.1 Acidobacteriota bacterium | reverse complement strand
TCGTAGCCGTCACGCTGCCCCAGATCGACCATGATTCTTTCCGAGTGGCTCAACTTCATCCCGCTCCGCGCCACGACGGAGTGCACGAAGCCGGCGCTACGCGTGAAATAGAGGAGTTTGGGTTTCCCGGCGGAGCGGGTCTGCGCCGGAGCCGCGGCCGCCAGAAAGGCAGCCGGCGGGAGGCGAAGCACTTGGCGCCGTAACATACTGTCGAGCTCCTATTGCCCAGACATGTTATTACAGTCCAGCGCCGGGCGACAGCGTGGAATCAAAAAGGCGATTCTACTGCTGCTGCGTTGCCGTTCGTGACGGCGAATAAGCGGCCACCCGGCGCAGTCAACGGTTGTCGCGGTTCCACCAGAACGGGGTTTCGAGTTTCCGGGGCTTGGGCCAGGTGGCATCCATCGTATCGGCATCGAAGAGTTCGCCGTTCTTCATGACCATCCGCACCGAGGTGGTATTGCGGATATCCTCGAGCGGATTTCTATCCAGAATCACGAGATCGGCGAGCTTGCCGGGCTCGATGGAGCCGATGTCGCGCTGGAGTCCGATGGCTTCGGCGCTGTGGAGCGTAGCGACGCGAAGGGTTTCATGGGTGGTCAGGCCGCCGGACTGGAGGTTCCAGATTTCCCAATGCGCGCCGAGGCCCTGCAACTGGCCGTGGCCGCCGAGGGCGGCGCGTCCGCCGGCGTGGACAATGTCGGCGACCCCCTTGGCGATGGCCTTGTGGTTGTACTCCTCCGGCAGGAACCACTGCTCGCGGCGGCGGACCATTCCATCAAGGATCTCCGCGGGAATCCACTTGCGGAGCTTGGGATCCGCGGCGACGTTGGTGTTCTGGAACCAGTAGTTCTCGGTCCAGGGAGCGCCATAGGCGACGAGGATGGTGGGGTTGTAATAGACGCCGGACTGCGCCACGAACTCGACCACATCCTTATAGAGCGGCTGGAGGGGAAGGGAGTGCTCGTGTCCGGTATAGCCGTCGACCATCTGTGTCAGATTGAGCTTCATGTCGAGCGCGCCCTCGGTGGTGGGAGTGAGGCCGAACTCCTGGCAGGCTTCGGCGACCCACTGCCGGACGATGCGGTCGCCGGACATGTACTGCTTCACGGTCATGGTGTCGTAGGCATCCTTGTAGCGGCGAACGAAAGTGCGCGTCGCCTCCTTGTCGACCAGGCCGGACATAGAAAAGATTCCCGGTCCGGTGGTGAAGATGCGCGGGCCGGCGACCTGGCCGGTCTCTACCAAGTCCGAGTAGGCGTAGACGTCGGTGGTGCTGGTCTGGGGATCGCGAGTGGAGGTGATGCCGTAGGCGAGATTGGCCAGGTATTGCCAGACCTGCGTCTGCTGGACGTCGCGCGGCGCCCACATGTGGGCGTGAGCGTCGACCAGGCCAGGGATGATCGTCTTGCCGGAGACATTGACGATTTGCGCGCCGGCGGGGACGGTGACTTTGCCTTGCTCGCCGACCGCCGCAATCCGGTTCCCTTCGATGACGACGTCGCCCCTGGCGAGGATTTCATCGCCCTTCATGGTGACCACGCGCGCGCCGCGCAGGACGGCTGTGCCTTCGGTCTTGGCGCGGGGCATGGATACGCTGATCTCTACAGACTCTGACTTGTCGGAATCGGCGGGCTGGCGGAAGAACTTACGGCCCCAGGACCAGGTGAGGGTCTTGCCGTCGCGCGACCATTGGAGGAATTCGCCGCCATCGGCGGAGAGCTTTTTGAACGGGACGACGGACTCGCGGCCGGAGACACTCACGGCAACGGTTTCCCGGCCCGCGCTGGGGACGGTGATGAGATAGTGTTTGCCCTGGACCTCGGCGAAGGCGCGCGTGCCGTCGGGAGAGAGGCGGATTACGGAGGCGGGGGCGGGGTTTGGCGGTTCTCCCGTGCCGGTGACGCGGAGGTGGGTCCGGCGGTCGACGCCGTCCAGCTTAATCGATGCCAGTCCTTGATTCGTCGTGAAGTAGACGCGGTCCGGCTCTCGGGAGAAGTGCGGAAAACCGGCGCGGCCGGCGGTGGTAATCAGGGTGTCGTCACCGCCGGCGGAGGGAATCCAGCGGAGATCGCGCGGAAGCGAGCCGCCGATGCCGCTGATCTCGCCGCGTTCCCCCCCGGGCGCGCCCTCGATCAGTTCCTCTTCGGGAGATTGGAAGTCGCGCGCGGCTTCGGGGTTGGCGAGCAACTGCTCATCGAGGGGCCAGGAAGCGAATATGATCTTTGTGCCGTCAGGGGAGTAAGCGGGAGAAAAGTACATGGCGGGGCGCGTGGTAAGGCGTTGCGGGGCTCCGCCACCGGCGGGGACGCGCATCAGGCCGCCGCCCTGGGTGTCCCACGTCGTGAAAACGAGCCACTGGCCGTCCGGCGACCAGGCCGGCATCGACTCACCGGCGTTTTGAGCGGTGGCGCGGCGCGGCGTACCCGAGGGGAAGTCCATCAGGTAGAGCTTGTTGAAGGCCGTGAAGGCCAACCGCTGCCCATCAGGGGAGAGAGTAGGGTGACGGATGATCTTCGCCCGGACATCCGGGCCGTCGTTCACACGGTACTGCGAGTACGCCCTTGGGGCGATCTCGACCTCCACATCGACGGAGAACGGAATGGGCGCCGCCCGTCCGGTGGCGAAGTCGATGCGCTGGATCTTGCCGTGGACCGGCACGATCAGTTCCTTGCCGCCAGGAAGGAAGGCGTAGCCGGGGAAGGTGTCTCGGGTGGAGCGAGACTCCTGGTCGTCGCGCGTGACGTTGTGCACGAGCCAGCGTTCTTCGCTCGTCTTGAGGTCTCGAACACGAAGGCAGGTTTCGGTGCGGTGGCGCGTGGCATAGACAAGATAGCGGCCGTCGGGCGAGAGCAACGGGCGCATGGCGCTGCCGGGGGCGCTGGTGATGGTGTCAGCGTCGCCCGTTTCGCGGTTGAAGCGGACGATCTGCCAGAGCGGGAATTGAGCGTTGTAGGTGAAGACGCGGTCACGCTGGGCGTAGTAGACGTACTTCCCGTCGGGCGAGGCGACGGCCCCCAGTTTGTGCTTGGGAGGAGCTTGAGGCGGGCCCCCGGCTCCGGGGGCGGGCGGGGTCGGTGGCGGCGGGCCGAGTGAGACGCCCGTTCCACCATCCTTGTGATACAGGAAGATGTGGCCGGCGCCGCGAACGGTGCGAGTGGTGATGACGTACTGACCATCGGCGGTCCAGGAAGGCGAAATCATCTGGCGCGATATGGGATCGCGACCGGTGGTGAGGGGTTTGGGGTCTGAGCCGTCGGCCTTGCTGATCCAAAGGTTCTCGCCGCCGCTGCGATCGGACATGAACACGAGTTGGGCGCCGTCGGGCGAGAACCGGGGCTGCGCTTCGAAGCTCATGCCGCCGGCGATCCTCTTCGCCTTGCCGCCTTCGATGGGGAGGGTGTAAAGGTCACCGAGGAGGTCGAAGACGATGGTTCTGCCGTCTGGGGAGACATCCAGCGACATCCAGGTACCCTCATCCGTGACAAAGCGGATGGTCTTTTCTGCCTTGAGGTAGAGGTCTTCCTTCTTGGCGGCGGCCTTGCCGGCGCCAGCGGGGTCCTCCTGGAACGCGAAAACGGCGAACGCGCCAAGTACTGCGGCGCAGGCTATGAGCTTGCGGAGCATCGGCTCTCCTTTACGGGTCTTCGACCGGAGGATACAGACATGGAGATTATAACCGGGATCCCCACTTTGGGAATCAGGGCGAGGAGGTGGAAGGGGCCAGGGCCGCCAGAGTTGGGACCCGGAAACACCAGCACACCAATATTGATGTTGGGACTAGCTCTTACCAGCTCTCTTCGTAGAGCTTCAACAGGTCGCTTTCGGTGCAGGCGCGGATGTTGGTGAGATGGCAGGAGTCCTGGAACGCTTTTGCGGAAAGCGCGCCGAGGCTCTCTTTGGGGACTCCATGGTTGCGGAGGCCGCTGCGGATGCCGAGGCGCTGGATCATGGCCTCCACCTCCACCACGGATCGCGCCGCGGCGTCGAGTTCCGCCATCTCGCGCACGGGGGCGCCAAACAGGCCGGCGAGCCGGGCGTAGTGGGCGGCGGCGGGCTCGAGGTTGAAGCGCATGACGGCGGGCAGGCACAACGCGTTCGCCAAGCCGTGGTTCAAGCCGAATTCCGTAGAGAGAGGGTGGGCCAGCGAGTGCGTCGCGCCGAGGTCCTTCTGGAAGGAGATGGCTCCCATGGTGGCCGCCACAAAACGAATGACGAGTTCCAGGCCGTGGATGGCGATGGCGTCGCAGAGGGGATGAAACACCGGGCAGGTGAGCGACTCCAGACAGTGCGTGAAGGCATCCATGCCGGTGGCGGCGGTGAGGGCCGGAGGCAGCCCAACGGTGAGCTCCGGATCCAGGATGGCGCGCTTGGGCATCAGCCACGGGCTGAAGATGATGATCTTGCGGCCGAGTTTGTGCGAAGTGATCACGGAGGACCGGCCTACCTCGCTGCCGGTTCCCGAGGTGGTGGGGACTGCAATGATGGGGTCGTAGGGGCCCTTCATGCGGTCCATGCCGCCGGCCTGCGCCTCGAGTTCGTAGAGGCCCTCCTCGTGCCGGGCCTTGACCACGGCGGCCTTGGCCACGTCCAGGGCGCTGCCGCCGCCGAGCCCGATCACGCCGTCGCAACCGCCTGAGCGGTACAACGCGGCGGATTCGAGCACGTCCTCTTCAATGGGGTTACCGTGGACGCCGGCGAACACTTCGAACGGAACGCCTCCGTCCTTCAGCGCGGCTACGACCGCGGTGAAGACGGGGGTGGCATGCACGCCAGGATCGGTGACCACCAGCGGCTTGCGAATCCCAGTCTCCCGCAGGCACTCCGGGAGGCGGCGCACCGCGCCGCATCCGAACACGATCCTGGTTGGAAATGAGAAATTGCAGATTTCTTCGAACATAGCGGGCTATTCTCCTACGGCTCTGGGCAGCACGAGCTTGTTGACCCAGTTGTTGAATTCCACCTGGCGCAACTCGCCGGAGAGCACGTCGTCGTCGATGTCGAGCTGCCAGCGCAGGTCCTTGCGGTCCGGGTGCCGGCTGAGCGTTTCCAGCTTGCCGACATACTGCAAGAGGTCCTCGTGGTCCCGGAAGAATCCTTCCGGCACCAGCTTCGGCTCCCGCGCGGTGATGAGACACGCCACTTCGTGCAAATCATATTCCGGATGGTACTGCGTCGCCCAGAACGTCCCCTTGCCGTGCTTCACTTCCACGGCCTGGACCCGGGTGAAGTCGTTTGAAGCCAGCAGCACTGCTCCGGGAGGCAGGTTGGTCACCTCGTCCAGATGGCTGATGAAGCCGGTGTATACGGGGGGCTTGCCTTGCAGCATCGGGTGTTGAAGGCCCTCCGGGGTCAGCCGGATCTTGCGCGCGATGCCCATCTCGCGGCCGCGCGGGTTGGCCTTCACCTCTCCGCCGGCGGCGGCCACGGCCATCTGCAAGCCCCAGCAGGTGCCGAAGGCGGGAGTTCCGGCCTCGTAGCAGGCTTTGGCGTATTCGATCTGCCGGGTTACGCGCGCCTCATCGTGGTAGATGGTGAGATTGCAGCCCGTCCACAGGACGCCGGCGTACTGCTCCGGACCGGCGCCTTCAGGGGGCGCCGGGTCGTCGCTGGGGAACCACACCCGGTATTCCGCGCCGGGCAGATGTTTCTGAAGCATCTCCGCGTAAAGCAGCCAGGCATCTTTCATGCCGACCCGGTCGAATTCTTCGCGGCTGGCCTTCGGGTATCCGTCAACGATAAGAAATCGCAGGGTCATTGTTATTTGTCCAGGGATTCAATGATGGAGGGAAGCTGATGGTAGTTCCGGCAGACGGCATCGGCGCGGGTGTTGGCGCTATCGCGGTCGATCACCGCGGTGTACAGCACCGCGCGGGCTCCGACGCCGTGGGGGCCGGCGATGTCGTTGTGCTCGCGGTCGCCGATGTGCACGATCTCATCCAGCCGGCATCCGCCCAGCGCCGCGGCTCGGCGGAACGCCTCAGGATCGGGTTTGGAGCAGCCGGCCTCGTCGGAGAACACAAAGCCGGAGAAGTAGTGGAGCAGTCCGTATCCGTCGAGCAGTTCGCGCAGGGCGCGGCCCGGGGAGAAGATCGCGTCCGACACGACCACCAGGGTGTAGCGGCTGCTGAGCGTTTCCAAAGCCTCCGCAACGCCCGGGGCCAGATCAGGACGCACGGCCAGCTCCATGTCCTCATGGAGCCGGACGAGTTCGTCGAGTTCCTGCTGCGGCAGCGTGCGCTTGAGGCCTGCCAGCAAGACCTCAAGCCGCGTTTTCACCTGCCAGGTGACGTGCTGGTGATGCCAGACCTGGCGGAAAGCAGCGTCCACGGTGTCGTAGGCGCAATCAGTGAGTGCGCGGTCGATGGGGTTGTGCCGGGACAGGAACGAGTGCACCAGATTCCGACGTTCAACAGGCTTGGGGGCCAAACCCAACTGGCGGCGCTTGGGTTCGTCAGAATCATCAGCGAATACAGTGTCCCAGAGGTCGAAGGAGACTACACGGACTTTAGACATTGCGATTAGAGCCTAAGAAAACCAATTTAGCATGCGGCCCGGCAGCGCCCCGCCGCTACAGGCTGGCCTTTCCTTTGCGGGCTCGCATCCACAGGAGGAAGGTGACGAGCGTGCCGGCGGCGGCCATGCACACCAACATCAGCAGGATGGGGAAGAGTTGGTGATTAAAGGCCTTGTACATCCAGCCGATCGCCTCGTCCTGGAAGATCGGCCCGATGGAGCCCATTCCGTTGATGATGCCGGCCGCGGCCAACGCTCCGCGTTTCGAACCGACATCGATGGCGCCGACGCCCGAAAGCAGCGAGTCAGGTCCGAACAGCATAAAGCCGGCAAGCCCCATAGACACGGTGAAGAAGACCACGCTGGTAGCCCCCAGAGTCGCCATGAGGACGAAAGAGAGCGTCATCATGGCCAGCATCAGGAAGGCGAGCAAAGCGCGGCGCCCGTGAAAGAGCCTGTCAGAGGCGATGCCGGAGAGGATCACGCCGATGAAGCCACAGAACTCAAACACTGTGGAAAGGTAGCCGGCCTGGTCTCCGGCCAGCCCGAAGTTCTGCCGCAGAAAGAACGGCGCCCAACTCCAGAGCGCATAGCGCAGGAACTTGATTGAAAAATAGATGACGCCCATGATGAGGATGTTCACCACGACATCCGGCGTCCAACCCAGCCCACGCTCGCCTTTTCCTTCGCCTGTTTCCCCGCCGGGCGCGGGGGTGGGCTCGGTGGCATCCTCGTCCAGCGGCGCGAGGCCAACGCTTTCCGGGCGGTTCGGATGCAGTATCACCACCGCAGCCCACACCGCCAGCAGTACGAGCGCGCCTCCGAAGTAGGACCAGCGCCAGCCCGCCCTCCCTAGCATGTAGGCGGCGAAGGCCGTGGAGACGAACGAACCCAGGTTGTAGCAGGTGGACCAAACACCCAGGACGCTGCCCCGCTGCTCCCGCCGGAACCAGAAGGCCAGGCTGCCGATGCAGCCCGGCCAGCCCGTTCCCTGCGCCATTCCATTCAAAGCGAGGAACAGCATCACGGTTCCGAAGCTGTTGGCGATGCCGAAGACGAAGTTGCAGACGATTGAAATCGCGATGCCGGCCACCAGCAGCAGTTTGGGGCCGAGCTTGCGGCCGAAATATGCGCTGGAGAACTGCCCGACGGAGTACGCAGCCAGGTAGGCGGTTCCCAGGTGCGCCAGTTCGATCGTGGAAAAGCCCAACGCGGCCGCCATGTCGGCTTTGACCACGTAGAATGGCTTGCGGCAGAAATAGTAACCGACGTAGGCCAGCCACGTCGCAGCGAATATGCGGATCTGCCAAGGCCTGTAGGCCTGGTTCTGGCTTGCTGTTGCCGCCGCGGCCGCCCCCGTCCCGTCACCGATCGCTTGCGACATCTGTCCTGTTTACCACAAGCCCGCGGCCGGGTGCTGGCGAACGGTGGATTGGCACTCCGGCCCTTTGATGCGAGAGGCCGTGCTCTATTCGGCGGGCCGCTGAACCTGCTGCGCAACAGCCATCGCGACGATAGAGAATAGTATGGTTCCCGGACGCATGCCATGATTCCATCGCTTTCCCGCCGCCTGGTGCGCTGGCGCGCCCCTCTTGCGTCCCTCGTTCTTATTGCCCCCTGCCTGCTCGCTCCACGCATCCAAGCCGGCGACCTTTCCAGCCATGTCTACAACGCCTGGCTCGCTCAGCTCATCGAACAGGGCCGTGCGCCGGGCCTCTACGTCGCGCCCATGTTCACCAACTGGCTGTTCGACGCGCTTCTGCTCAACGCGTGGAAGCTTGCAGGACCCGCTATTGCCCAGCGCTTTGCCGTCTCGGTTTCGCTGCTCGTGTTCTTCTGGGGCGCTTTCGCCCTAGCTACCTGCATCGCCCGCCGTCCCCCCTGGCCATTGGCCCCGATCCTGGCCATGCTCTCCTACGGATGGCTCTTCCACTCCGGATTCTTCAACTTCTACCTCTCTCTGGGCCTTTGCTTCTGGATCATGAAGCTGCTCTGGACTTTGACCTGGACACGTGCCATGGCCGCCCTGCCAATTTTCTTTCTCGCGGCTTCAGCACATATCCTGCCGCTCGCACCAGCCATCGCCCTGCTTGCCTACCTGCACGCCGCCCGTAGAGTTCGGCCCAGGCGGCGCCCATTCCTCGTGCTGGCCGCGCTGGCCGCGCTGGCGGCCGCTGCGGTTCTCCTTTCCATGCTGCTGCATGTCCGGTGGAGTCCCAACCAGTGGGCCCTTATCTCCGGGGCCGATCACCTGCTCGCCTTCGGCCCCAAGTACTTCCTCCTGCTCTTCTTCACCCTCGTTCTCTGGGCCGGACTCCTCGTTCGCCTTTTCCGCACCCGCTCCTGGCTTCGCGCCGCGCTCGACCCACGCATCCACCTGCCGCTTCTGTGCGCCGCCGCCGTCGTCATCCTCCCCAGCGACATCCAGGCCCCCGGCGTCAACCACGCTCTGTACTTCGTATCCGAGCGCACGTCGCTTTGGGTGGCCGTCTTTCTCACCGGCCTTGCTGCTTCCACGCCGCTACGCCGCGATGAGCGCTGGCTGCCTCCCATCCTGGCCGCCGTCTTCTTCACTTTTCTCGCCTACGACTGGCACGCCCTCAACCGCTTCGAGGATCAACTGCACGCCGCGGTTTCCGCGCTGCCTCCCAACCAGCGTGTCGTCTCCGCCGTCTCCGGCGAATCGGCGGCAATCAACCCCCTCGTCCATATGATCGACCGCGCCTGCATCGGCCGATGCTTCAGCTACGCCAACTACGAGCCCTCTTCGGCCGGCTTTCGCGTCCGCGCTCGCACAGGCAATCCCATCGTCATCGACAGCTACCCCGACTCTTTCGCGCTCCAGTCAGGCGGCTATGTTGTCAAGACTACGGACCTGCCGCTTTACGGTGTCTTCCCAGGCTCGGGAGGAACCCTCCATACGCGCCCGCTGCAGGCCGGCGAACGACTCCAAATCACCGCCGTTGCCTGCCCCCCGCCCTTCTTCTGACGAACTGTCCGGGCTATGATCACTCAATTGGCGAAAGATCCCGCATTCCCCGGCACCTTGAAACAGGCCGCGCTCCTCACTCTCGCGCTCAGCCTGGTCTACCTCGTCCTGGCCGCTGCGCTGGTTCCCGCTCTGGACGCGGGCCCCGAACGCATCCGGCAGAACGCCACTTTGGCCGACAACCTACCCCCACCCTCCCACTCTCCGCAGTACCTGCTGTGGGGGATCTGGCAGCGCTTCGACACCCTCTGGTACCGACGCGTCGCCGAACGGGGCTACGACACCCCTGAAACCGTCGTCTTTTACCCTCTCTACCCCCTCGTCATCCGCGCGGCGGCCTTGCTCGGCCTGCCAACGGCCCCCGGCGCCATCCTTATCGCCCGTTGCGCCACTTTCTTCCTCCTCTGGGGACTCATCCTCCTGCTTCGCATGGACCTCGACCCCGGCGATGCACGCAAAGCGCTGGCCCTGCTGCTTGCCTGGCCCATGAGCTTCATTCTCCTCGGAGGCTACGCCGAGCCCTTCCTCATGTGCTTCACCGTCTGGGCCATCTGGTTCGCCCGTAATCACCGCTGGTGGCCCGCCGCCCTGTGCTGCGCCCTCGCCTGCCAGTCCCGCGCAGTGGGCATGGTCGCCCTGGCTCCCCTCGCCTGGCTCGCCTGGCGCCAAAAAGCGTTCCGGCCCCTTCCCTTCCTGCTCGCCCTCTCGGCGCCCTTCTGGTTTCCGCTCTGGCTGAAGCTCAACGCCCTGCCGCTTTCCAGCCAGGTCTATCCCCTTTACTGGCGCACCTCCATGGCCTGGCCGTGGACTACCCTGATCGACGCCTTCCGCTTCTACTCCACCGATCTCGCCTGGTTCGTCTCCCTGAACGGCGCCGCGATGCTGCTTGTCTTCGGCGTGGCGCTCGCCCGCCCGCTCCGCGCCGACTACTTTCTCTACGCCCTCGGCACGCTCGCCTTCATCCTCACGGCCAATGCGCGGCCGCCTCTGCACAGCTACGTGCGCTACGTACTCCCCGTCTTCCCCGCCTTCGCCTCGGCCGCACGTCTCCTGCGCCACCCGCTGGCCTTCGCCGCCGTATGGTGCGGACTCTTCCTGGTGAACCTCGTCCTGCTCTACGCATTCTGGGACTGGTTCTTCCTGGTCTGAACGAGCGCCTTCCGGTTTTGCCCCGCTATCTTCCCGGATCGGCCCAGCGGTCGTTCGGCACCAGCGGCGCCCACCCCGGCCGGCCCGGATCCTGATCGTAGGCGTAGTTGCCAAGCTCCCGGTACAGCTCCGCGTACTGCCGCAACTTCTCCCGGTCCAGCTTCACGCCCAGCCCCGGGCCGTGCGGCACGTCCAGGCATCCTCCCGCATAGCGCATCAGCCCGCCTTCGATGATGTCGTCCGTCAGGTGATGGTAGTGCGCGTCCGCGGCGAAGGTCAGGTTCGGCAACACCGCGCCCAGGTGCAGCATGGTCGCCAGTTGGATCCCCAACTCGCCCGACGAGTGCACCGCGACCCCTAACTGGAACGTTTCGCACACCCCCGCCGCTTTCACGCACGGCCGGATGCCGCTCCAAAACGTCGTATCCAGCAGGATCACGTCCACGGCCGTATCCAGCGCGTTCACGGCAAGCTGCTCGAAGTTCACCACCACCGTGTTGGTCGCCAG
>JACRKW010000077.1 GCA_016215215.1 Acidobacteriota bacterium | reverse complement strand
TCAAGATCCTCCGCCTTTGGACTCACTACGAGTGATCTTGACTCCGCCTACACCAGCCGCATCAAGCTCAGGTTCACCGTGAACCATCGCTCGTCCGGCGGTACCCGGAACTTCGGCCCGGCCAGGAACTCCACCACGTAGCTCTCCGCCTCTGCCAGTCTCGGCACTGATGCACGCTACCGAACGACCACCAAGCCCGTCACTTGGGCCGCACCGAACCTAAGACAGATCTACCGCGCGGCAGGTCCCGTAGCCGGAACAACATCGCGCCGGCCGTTGCGAAGAGCGCCATAGTGAAGAAGCCGACGAGAATATTGTCCACGTAGGGATAGGGAGTTTCAATTCGATGCACCAACTTCCCCGATCCAATTGCGCGTAGTGCATTCGGTACCGCCAGCGCCAGCGCCAGCGCCAGCGCGGCAGCAAGTTCCCGGCCTCTCGATCGGCTTGCTATCTCCCAGCCCACCATCAAAGGTACGGCCGTTACCATTGCCGCAATGATGCAATAGAACCCCCAGGGCGGGATATAGGTAGAGTTCGGGCCATACTGATAGGGGAAGTAATCAGTCCAGAGCCGGATCACGACCATACCCAGCGCCATTCCCAATAGCACGAATTCCACGAGGCCTGAAAAGGCAAGCCAAGCCATCCGCCCCCGGAACACCCACAAGTCTTTCAAAACATGGCAGGCAGCCGTCCGGAGTGTGCTGGTCCAGAACCAAAGAATGTTCCGGCCTGTGGACTCTTCTAATAGATCCCCGACCGTGCTGGCAGCCCGCTCCGGCGAGGTCACCAGCCTCAGCACCCACTCCGCCGCGTTTGCACTATGCATGGGCAACTCCTGGAAGCCGCAATCCCTTCAGCAGGCGCTGGTAGGAGCGTTGCGCGCTGGCAACGGCTTCCAGCCCCATCGGCGTGAGCGTGAAGAACCGCTTGGCGCGCCCACCTCGCAAGGGAGTGGGATCCGAATCAACATCCAGCATCGGCTGGTCTACCAGGTCCTGGACGACCTCGGCGTCGTCAAGATCCTCCGCCTTTGGACTCACTACGAGTGATCTTGACTCCGCCTACACCAGCCGCATCAAGCTCAGGTTCACCGTGAACCACCGCTCGTCCGGCGGTACCTGGAACTTCGGCCCGGCCAGGAACTCCACCACGTAGCTCTCCGCCTCCGCCAGCGGCGCTTCAATCACGAACAGCCCCGGACGGTCCAGCACCCCGACGTACACCGCCGCCCCGTTGGCCCGGATCTCCACCTTTGCCGGCTGCCCCAGTTGCAGCATCCGCGCGTTCACAAACCCCCGCACCCGCAAGGTGCGCGTCCCCGCGTTCACTCTCTGCAGCCGGAACACAGCCCGCTCTGTCACCCAGCGGTACTTGTTTCCGTAGACTCCCTCCAGTTCGTGGAAGCCTTCCAGTAGCCTGTCCGCGCAGTCGCCCTCAGTGAAATCGATCACGTCGGCCCGCGCTCCCGGGTACAGCTCCTTCTTCTCCGCCGACGGCAGCAGGTTGTAGACCCCGCCTTCTTCCGGCGCCCCATAGCCGCACGCCTCGCAGCGCAGCGCTCCCGCCTCGTCCCGCCGCAGCTCTGCCCGGCAGTCCGGACACCGCAACAGCTCCCAGCAGGACCTGCCTCCCGGCCGGTCTTCGCGAGTCCCGGCCTTTCTGCACGCCGCCGCCAGCGTTCCCCCCAGCAGCCGCGCCGGCACCCAGTCTGATCCGCACCGGTCCAGCCGCTTCCCCAGCTTGTACATCGTCTGCTCGCCCCAGCCCCGGCGTGCGACGAACAGCTCGTACTCGTGGTCCACGAAGTGCTTCCGGATCATGTGGTCCCAGTCCCACAGCGTCATGCGGTGGTTCTGCCGGATACCGAAACTCTCCTCCTGCCGCGCTCCGATCACGTCCTTGGTCAGGTAGCCCAGCAGTCCCCACTCTTCCAGCTTCTTCTCCCACGGCTTCATCTGTTCCCGGTACGGGGCCCGGTACAGCCGCAGCGACAGCATCCGCCGGATCGGCTCCTCGGCGAACAGGAACACGCCCCCCGGCTGCAGTACGCGCCTCACCTCCGCGAACACCGCGTCGATGTCCTGGAACTGGCTCAGCATCTGGAACGCCATCACCATCCGCAGCGAGCCGTCCGCGAACGGCAGATTCAACGCGTCCCCCGCCAGCCGCACCGGAGCGCGCTCCAGTCCCCACCTCTCCATCAGCACCCTGCCGTAGCGCAGCGCATCGGCGGACAGGTCCAGCGCGAATCCCTCCGCGCCGAACTCGTTCACCAGCATGTAGGACGAATGACCAGCCGCCGAGCCGATCTCCAGAAAGGGGCTCATCTCGCCAATGAACCCAAGGTGATTGCGAATCACAGCCCCGCGCCGTACATTCTCTTCGTGATAGACCGCGATGGCCCGCTCGGGCTCTCCAAAGGAGGCGAAGTTGTGGAACTCCACCTCGGCCCGTTTCACCGAGAATGACTGGGCTTCCATGTGGCGACTACTGAGGATACTGAATCCAGCGCCCGTCCTGCATCTTCCCCGCCGCCATCTTCATGTACCCCGGCTCCACCGCCGGGTTCACCCGCAACAGCAACAGATCCGCCGCGCCGCCCACCCGCAGAGGCATGGCCGGATCCAGCGGGAATACGTACTTGCCCGTTCCGTCGAATACGGTCGCTTCTGGCGGAATGGTCACCGACGACAACTCTCCCATCGCCTCCACCTTCCCATCCCGTACCACCACTGTTGCCGGCGCCACCGGCGGCCGTCCGCTCCCGTCTATCAGCGTCACGTTCTTCACCGCACACACCGGATACTCCGAGGTTCTCGAACATCCGCACAGCGCGGCGGCGGCGATGAGCACGGCAATCAGGCGCACAACAGCACCTCCGGGTCCAACTCCCGCAGATCCGGCATGAGGAGATCCGGCCTGTGCGAGGCGAGTTCGTTCAATGGTACGACGCCCGTTCCTACCGCCACAGCCCGCAGCCCGTTCGCCCGCGCCGCCAGGATGTCGTTCGGATGATCGCCCACCAGCCACAGCGGCGTGCCGTTCCTGATCCATCCTTCCCGCCGCGCCTGCGCCACCGCCAGACGCGCCAGTTCGCTCCGTGTCTCTCCCTCCTCAGCGAACGCGCCCAACCGGAAGTGCCTTTCAAGCCCCGCCCGCTCCATCTTCTTCCAGCCGATGCGCGACAGGTTCCCCGTCACCAGCCCCAATACCGCGCCCCGCCGCCCCAGCCGCCACAGCGTTCCGCGCACCCCGGGACAGACGCGCCGCCGCAGGTCCGGACACCGCCGCACGTAGAGATCCTGCGCCTTCTTCATCACCTGCGGAAGCACGTGCATCGCCTCCCCCGTCGTAGCACCCGCCGCCTTCAGCATCACGCGCAGGATATCGCCGTCCAGCATCCCCTGCATCGGAATGCCCTCGCTCGTCGCCTGCAGGCCGGTCACCTTGCCGATGGCGTCTTCCAACGCTCTCCTGTGATCCGGCCCCGCGCGCCGGATCAGGGTGCCGTCGATGTCGAAAAGTACCAGTGCGCGGGCTTCACCCGCCTCCTGCCTCCGCATCACTTCACGATACAACGCCTGCCCCACGCTACACTGGAGAAGATGCAATTGCTTCAGGCCGGCGCCCAACAGATGGTCGTGTTGGAGCTCGACTCCGATCTGCTTCGCCAGGGCGCTCAGGAATCCGGCTTCTCCTGTACCGTTCTCGATACAGCCCGCTTCAGTGTCCTTGAACTCTCCCTACCGGAATCCGCCGGTCCCATCCTCCTCTTCGATGCCGCCGATCCCTCCAGCACCGGTTGGTTCTCGCGCTGCCAGTTCTACGTCGATGCCCGCTCCGGCGCCGTTCTCCAAACCCCGTTCATCGTCGCCAACCGGCTGGACCACACCGGCCGCCCCTCCTCCCGCGCCATCACCGTGCAGGTCCTCAAGGAACTCCCGTCGCACTTCCGCCTGCCCGGCCGCCAGGCGGTCTCCGAAAAGCTCCTCTACGGCGTTCTGTTCGGCTTTCTCAACGCCCTGCTCAACAGCGGTGTCGGCATCTGCGGCCAGGGTGTGGTTCGCCCCCTCGCCGGCCGGCTCGACGCCCCCCCGGCCCGATAGCGTTACTTCAGCACCCGCAGTACTGAACTCCGGTCGTCCGTCCACACCGGGAACGCCTCCCGGCCCCCCTCCGCCCTCCGTCCCGTCATTACCATCCACGTCGCTCCCAGCGCTCCCGCCGCCGGCTGCGCGGCGCTCACCACTTTTGCCGCATTCCATCCCGCATCAGCCGCCAGCGCCCGCACCGCCGGTTCCAGGGTCAGGTACTGGTTCGAGATGTGCACCGCCAGCGTCCCGTCCCGCTTCAGGTGCCGCCGGTACAGTGCGAATGCCTCCCGCGTCAGCAGGTGCATCGGGATCGAGTCGCCGCTGAATGCGTCCACGATCAAGAAGTCGTACTCTCCTGGCGCTTCCTCAGCCAGCCGCAGCCGTGCGTCGCCTTCCACAATCTCGATCCGCGCGGCCGACCTCCCCAGGTAGCCGAAGTCCCTCCGCGCCATCGTCACCACCAGCGGGTTGATCTCGTAGAACCGGAACACGTCGCCA
>JACRKW010000076.1 GCA_016215215.1 Acidobacteriota bacterium | reverse complement strand
GCGTCGATTCCATCGCCGCGATGTCGGCTTCCGTAATCTCCCGGCCCTCTTCCACGTGCTCGGAGTCGATGTTCAGGCTCCACAGGTCAAACCGCGCCCCCATGATGTTGCGAGCCGCCAGCATCCCCATCAGCATCGAGTGGTCCTGGTTGTTATACCGGTGCATGCCGTTCCGCCCGATCAGTTGCAGGTTCCCCACCTCGGCCAGAAACCGCTTCGTCGCATCCAGACCGCGCTGGTAGGTGTCGTCATACACCGGATACGCCTTCGGAATCCGCAGCACGGCTCCATCGACAAACGAATCTTCCCTTGCCAACCCCAGCCGCCCCACCTCGCTAATCGCCCTGCGTATCAGGTCATCGTCTGGCGCCGTCCACAGCCCGTCGCCTTCAAAGCAGAAGTACTCCAGCCCCAGACAACTCATGCCCGGCTCCGGCACCATCTCCGGACTCCAGTTGCCGTAGTTCTGGATCCGTCCCACCGCCACCCCTGGATCGTGCACGTAGATCCAGTTGTCTGGAAAGAGGTTCTCGCCCTTCAGAATCAGCGCCACGGTCAGAAAATCCCGGTAGTGGAAATCATCCACAGCCCCGCGTAGCCATTCCGGCGGGGCCGGGTCGAGCTTCTCAATCAGCTCCCGGATCGGCATGCTGCTGACGAAATGCTCCGCCCGGTACGTCCGCCCGCCGGCCACCACGGCCTCAATCCTGCCCGGCTTCCAGAGGATCTTCTCGACGTTCGCTCCCAACTCTGTCCGGCAGCCCCGCGACTCTACAATCTCGTTCATGCGGGCCCACATCATCCCCGGTCCTTTGCGCGGGTACAGGAACTCCCGGATCAGCGTGCGCACCTGCTCCCCGCCCCCCGCCGAGCGCCGCTTCAGCGCCGACTTCAAGATTGCCGTCACCGACAGCCCGCGGATCCGCTGCGCCGCCCACTCCGCCTTGATCTTGTTGCACGGAATGCCCCACACCTTTTCGGTGTAGGTGCGGAAGAACACGTTGAACAACCGCCGGCCGAACCTGTTGCTCACCCAGGTCTCAAAATCCGGCTCCGGCCGCTGCGGAAACAACTTCGCCTTAAGAAAACTCAACCCGCACCGGGCGCATTCCAGCAGCCCAAGCCCGCTCACCACATTGGAGATCTCCAGCGGGTACTGGAAGAATCGCGAGCGATAGAAGATCCGCGACAGTCGCGGCCTCTCCAGCAGGTCCTCGCCCAGGATCTCCCGCCAGATCTTCTCCACCATCGTCAGCTTCGTATAGAACCGATGCCCGCCGATGTCGAACAGGTACCCGTTGTGCTCCAGCGTTCTGGACAGCCCCCCCACCAGCGTCTCTTTCTCCAGCAGAACACTCGGGATTCCCTTGCTGCTCAACTCGTATGCAGCCGTCAGGCCTGCCGGCCCCGCGCCGAGAATCACCACTGGGGCGTCGTTTTGTGTACTACTCGGCTGCGCCGTTGGGGGGTCAGAATATTGCATTCAAGCGGTGCCTGCGAAACCAACTATTCTACACGAAATCAGTGACTTGCCGCGCATGAGCAAGCTCGACTGCTACTCATACGCCCACCGCCCGCGCCTCTCGCGCAGCACCCGCCGGAAGGCCAGGTACCCCCGTCCGGCGGGCCGCCCGATCTGCCGGAACAAAGCCATTCGTCTCAGATAGTAGACGTCGATCCGCGGCAGATCGGCGCGGTCGTCACCGCTACACGCGTAATCCAGGCGCGTCCCGCAGGACACGGCAAACTCCCGGCGCGACCACTCTCGCAACGCCGGCGTCGACAGTCCGTAGGGATACGCGCACGTTCGCACCGCCACCCCCAACCGGTCCTCCAGCATCCTCCGGCAATCCCCGAGCTGCCGTTGCGCCGCCTCCGGACCTACCCGGGAGAGGTCAGCGTGATCCACGCCATGCGCCCCGATCGAGACCCCCGCCCGCGCCGCCTCCCGCATCTGTTCCCAATCCATCCAGCCGCCCCCCGTCCGGCAGTAATCGGTCACGGCGAATATTGTCGCCGGAAAGCTGAACCTCTGCAACACCGGCAAGGCGGCGCTCATGAAGTCCCTGTAACCATCGTCGAAGGTCAGCGCCACCGTCCCAGGCTGCACGATCGACTGCTCCAATCCCACTACCGGCATGCCGCTCTCTGCCAGCCATTCCATCTGCCGGACAAACAGACCTGCGGGAGTCTCGACAACGGACGAGCCGCCTCCGATCGAATGGTAGGTCAGGATGGCGGAAGGCGACGGTCTCAAGGCAGTCTCAAGGATTGTGCGCCGGCTTGTCGTGGGAGTGGTGCGCCAGCAGCCGCTGGAACCCCGGGGCTCGTCTCAGTGCATATAGCAGGATGCCCGCGGCGAAGGAAATGCCGTTGTACAGGTGATAGAGCAGGTGGAACGGGATGGCCGCTATCGCGAACATGCCGCCCCGCTTGGCCGCCAGAAAGACGTAGAACCTGTTGTTCAGCCACACCAGCACGATCAGCAGCGTCAGTGCCAACCGGATCAGCGGATGGTCCGGCAGGTAAATCAATATCGCCCAGATGCTCCCCAGCCCTGCCGCCGCCAGCAGCGCCGTGTTGATGTTCCACCCTCTGTGTCCCACCCAGTACCTGTGCCGGATGAAGAGCAGGCCAAAGGCCGCCCACATCGGCAGGATCAACGCGGGCATGTTACTCGCCCACAGAACGGCGGTCACTCCGGCCAGCGCCAGGCCCGCGACCGTGACCCCGCGTGCGCCCGTCACACCGTCCACAATTGCAGGTTCAAGTCGTTCGGCATCCGCTGATCCCGCAGAATCAGTTCCGTCCAGGGGATGCCGCGGTCCAGCACGTCGGTCTTCAGCAGATTCAGGAATGTCCACCGCTTCAAGTGCTTCACCTGAATCTCGCGGTCGAGCATCAGCTTCCGGCCCGCCTGTTGCAGCCGGTAGCCTAGTTCGATGTCCTCAATCGCCGGCCGGCCGAACTCTTCGTCGAATCCTCCGTGCTCCAGGAACAGGTCCTTCCGGATCGCCCCGCAACCGCTCCAGAATGTGCACGCCTCGCGCCGCGATGTCTGGTGCGTGAAACAATGCATCAGGTTCCTGTATTGCGATAGGAAATCCTCCGTGCCCGGCGCATCGTCGTAGGAGCCCATCAGGGCGTCCAACTTCGGATCGGCCGCAAACGCCGACCGTACCAGCTCCACCGTGTCCGGATGCACCGTCACGTCGGCGTCCAGGAACAGCAGGACATTGCCCGCAGCCGCCCGCGCGCCGATGTTTCGCGCGTAGGCAGGACCCTTGCGTCCACCCGTGCTCAGTACCCGCGCGCCGTAGCGTGCTGCGATCTCAGCCGATCCGTCCGTCGATCCGTCGTCCACCACCAGGCATTCGTACGGAGGCGAAGGCTGCGACTCCATCAGATTGCCAAGGCACAACTCCAGGGTCTCGCGCGCGTTATATGCCGGTATGACCACGCTGACCAAGACGTGACCGGCTCGCATTGAATCCACTGGCAGAATGGGCCACTCCTCCGGGAGAACCTATAGGTGCAACTCTACCACCTGTGGCCGCTGCCGTGCTCACGCCGGCCGGATCTCCTCGTCAAACGGTGTGTACCCCTCCCTTGGCGTGAAAACGCCTGTCCAGCAGTGCCTCAAGGACGCCCAGCCGGGAGCCAAAGTGCTTGACGGCCAGCAGCGGAACGCGCGTCTCGACGAGCATCTGCTCCGTCACGCTGCCCAACAGGATAGACGAGGAGTTGCTGCGGCCGCGAGTAGCCATCAGGATCACACTCGCTCCATACCGCGCCGCCACCCGTCCGATCACGTGCGGCACGTTGGCGCCCTCTTCAAAGATCGGCGTGACCTGGACTCCCTGGCAGTTCACCTGCGCGATGAACCGCCGATAAGCCTCCTCTTCCTGCCCGCGAAGCACCTGGTCGTATCCTTCGTACGTGACCACCGCTTCGTTGAAATAGACGTGCAGCGCCAGGCACTCGGAGTGGCCGCTCAACAGAGCCATCGAAGTGGCCACGTGGAGGCTGTCTGCGGAGTGCTCCGAGAAATCGATCGGAACAAGGATGGGACCGGAAAGAGCTCTCGATCCCCGCGGCACGGTCCACACCGAGCAGGGCGCTTTCATTGCTAGACGCCGCCCCAGCCGGCTGTGGCCAGACGAATCCTTCCCCTGGCCAAGGACAATGAGGTCGATGTGCGCCTCGGCCGAGTGGGAAAGCAACCGGTCAGTCAACGGCCCCGTCAGCGCCTCGACGGAAAGCTGGACCGATTCTGGCATCCCGGACGAATGGAGGCTGATTTCCGTTCGAAGCTCTGCCAGTACGGCGTCGTGGTGGAGCGCGGCGGCGCCTGGGGGGGAGTTGGGGATCACGTGCACGAAACGAACGGAGTTGGCCGTGCCTAGTCTTGCGATGTCAGTTGCGTAGCGGATCAATCCCGCGTCTTCATCCGTCCGGGCCAAAGCTACCATGAGATTCCGATATCTATGCATGGTTGTCCTCTCCTCAATTCGCCACCGCTGGGCTCAGCCGCGGCTTGTCCAGGACCTTGTATAGCAAGGCGTATATGACCATGGCGGACAGTACTCCCGCCAGAAAGTTCGTGAAGATCACCATGACCGCTGTGTAGATCATCAAAGCGGTATGGAACCAGCCGTGCGTCCATACCTGCTTGATTTCGGTCGGCTTGACCATGTTGAAAGCCACCCAGAGCAAAATGCCTCCAATGCAGGCCATGGGTACCATCTCGAGGTAGCTGGCCAGGAACCACACCAGCGTCAGCTTCCAGACGAACTTCATGATCCCCGCCAGTGGAGTGACGGCGCCGACTTTGATATTGGTCGCAGTGCGCGCCAACGCTCCCGACAACGGCATGCCGTTGAGCATCGGCACCAAGAGCTGAATTATGCCTTGTCCCCAAAACTCCTTGTTCGGATCGTAAGGCGTGCCTTGGTTATCGGCCAGCCGGTCGCCCATGCGTGCAGCCAGGATGCTCTCGAAGCCGCAAACAAACGCGAACGCCAGCGAGTAGAAGACCAGATCGCGCAGCACCGGCAGCTCCCACGAAGGCAGGACCGGTGGCGTCAACTTCAGAAAGTCCGTCGGAATCTGCCCGTACTTGGTCCCGACCAGCGCCAGGCCGTCGCTCACCAGAAGCGTCGATGACAACAGCGTGCCGATTCCAATCGCCACCAGCGGAGCGGGAATATAGACCGACACGTTCAACAGCGACCGCGTGACGACAAACGTCAGCAGCGCCAGGAACATTGCCGAGCTGTTAACCTCGCCCATGTTCGATTGCAGCGTGCGCAGCTTTTCGAAAAACCCTCCGCTTACCGCCGCTTTGAGACCGAGCGCTTCTCCGAACTGCGTCATCGCAATCGTGACCGCAATCCCTATGCTGAATCCGACCACAACCGAGTGCGGCACCATGTTGCCAACCCGCCCCCAGCCAATCAGGCCCAGCAACATCAGCACTGGCCCCGAGAGTACGCAGATCAGAACCAGGAATCCATGGCCGGCGAACGGATCGTCTGGAGTCCGGTAGTCGTTCATGATCCCGGCGATGATCGGGATCAAGGCCGCGACTGGGCCGTACACGTTGTACTTCGAGCCGCCAAACAATGCGCCGGCCAGCCCGGCGACCGCTCCCGCCATAATCCCGTGTTCTGGCCTCAGACCGGAAGCGATGGCGAATCCCATCGCCATCGGGATCGCCATCATCGCCACCAGCAACCCCGCACTGGAGTCGCGCAACGCCACCCCCAGCCAGCTGTCTCGCCGCATCCCCTCATAGCGGGAATCGAATGGGTTCAGGAAATGCTTGAGGCGGCTCGCTACCGTCTCCCGCTGGATCGCCGGCGCGGAGGCCTCAGGTGAGGTTGTGACCGTACTCATTGCCGGACCTCCTCGAGATGTTCGGCGTACACGCTACGGAAAGGCAGGAAGGCGTTGGCTTGCGCATCATAGGCGCTCATCTGACCGCGGCCGATGTCGAACATCCAGCCATGCAGCCGCAGCTGCCCCGTGGCTAGCTTCGCCGCCACGGAGGCGTGGGTGCGCAAATTGTCGAGCTGCGCAATCACGTTCTGCTCGGTGAGCAACCGCAACTCCGCGGCCTCACTCGCATGCGGACCCGTCGCTGTGACGACCGCACGCGCTCGTTCCGCGTTTTGCAGCCACGCCGAAACAGCGGGCAGTGAGGCGGTTCGCTCGGGATCGAGCAGCCCCTTCATTGCGCCGCAATCGGAATGCCCGCACACAATCACGTTTTGAACGCCCAGCACGGAGACCGCGTATTCCACGGTCGCTGAAACGCCGCCACTGTGGGGCCCAAAGGGCGGGATGATATTTCCGGCATTCCGGCAGACAAACAGCTCTCCCGGAATGGTCTGGGTCATTCTGGTGAGCTCGATTCGGGAATCCGAACACGTGACTACCAAGGAATGTGGTGCCTGGCCGCTTGCAAGGGCAGCATACGCCTTGCGCTCGGCAGGAAAGACTTCATCTTCAAAATAGACGACACCTCTGGCGAGCTTATCCATGCTCGTGCCTCCTGAATGGACTATTGGTCTGTAACGGGGGAGGGTTAGGAGGTGATGGGAGGTCCGCGGATGAAGCTGGGATGGGTCTCCGGACCGCCTGAAACGGCCGGCAGATAGGTTGTGACCACATCAGGGCATGCCGTGAGGCCGGCTTGCGGTTGTGGGGTGACCGGCTCGGCTGCATCCGTCCCCGGGTCCAGTGGGACCGGCGCCGCCAATCTCAAATCCACCGCATGCTCGTGTTCAGCGTCGCGAAGGGTCGCCGAGATCCGCCGCTGCGATTGCGAGTGGACCCCGCCGCGGGCGTGGACTACCGCGGGTGCCGGGGGCGCGGTGCCGGTCGCGCTCGTCGCTGCGACGAATACGAGCAGCCATCCAGTGAGAGCATGCCTGAGATCGGTCCTTGGCATCTGACGGAATCTGTATTATCTGGTACTTGTTAGATCCGAGTCAACCAAGCGTCCCAGTCCCTCAACGAAGGCTCTCAGCCAAATCCCTCGCCAGCAGCGCCGCCCGGCGCGACAGTTGTACCGCCTCGCCAAGGTCCCTGCCCTTGGCTGCTTCGGCCTGTTTGATGAATGTCCGAACCCGTGCCGCAGTCTCCGATTGCTCGCGGTTGAGGTTGCGCCCCCGAATTCCAGCCAGACTGCGTTTGGCCTGCGCCAGGTTGTCGTCTAGCGTCTGGTGGTAGTTCTGGCGCTGGGAATCGCTCAATACCTCGCCCAGTGCCGGTCCCGTCATCGCCGGCGCTTGCCCGCCCGCTTCGGCCGGGACGGTCTGCGCCGGCGCTTCAACGGCCTTCGGCCGGGCTGGCGCCGGAGTGGTCCGCCGCTTTGCCGGAGCCGGCTTTGGCGGCGGCGGCGTTTCCAGCCTGGGCCGGATCACAGTCGGCTCCTGTTCAGGCTTGGGCAATTGGACCGGCGGTGATTGCGGCTCTTCCAGCGGCTTGGGCTTCGGCGGGGACGGCGGCGGAGCCTCGGCCTTTGCCGCCGGAACCGCTGGCGGCGGCGGAGCCTTTGGCGCGCGCTTGAACCAGCAACCGCCCTGGCTCGCCGCCAGCGCCAGCACCAGCGCTACCCACGCGTGCAGACCTGTCTTCATCTGCCATCTCCTCCAGACAGCGGGAACCTCAGCCGGAATACCGTTCCCTCACCGTCGGCTCCCCCCACTTCCACGCCTCCATTGTGCAGTTGCACGGCCCTGTATGTCATCGCCAGCCCGATTCCCATCCCCGCTTTCTTTGTACTGTAGTAAAGCTGGAAGACCTTGTCCCTGGATTCACGCGGGATTCCCGGACCCGTGTCTTCGATGCAAATCACAGCTTCGTTGTTCTCCCTCGATAACCGAACTCCTAGTTTGCCACCATCCGGCATCGCCTCCAACCCGTTCCGCAGGACATTCATCAGCGCCTGCTTCAGCAGGTCGGCGTCCCCCCGCATCGGCGCCGGACCGTCCAGCCCCGACGTTTCCACGCTCACACCGCCCCGCTCGGCTTCGGGCCGCAGCAGTTCCACAAGTTCACCCGTCAACTGGCCCAGGTCCAGGTCCCGCGTCTCGATCTCCACCGGCCGGGTGAAGTCCAGGAACGTCCGTACCACGCGGTCCAGCCGCATGATCTCCTGCGCGATCACGTCCAGCTCCCCCGTTGCGTCCGGCATCTCCGGCAGCACGCGCGAGCGCAGCAGTTCCAACCGCAATGCGATCGAATTCAAAGGGTTCTTGATCTCGTGCGCCACGCCGCTGGTCAGCCTGCTGATCGCCGCCAGGCGCGTGGAGAGGTTCAACTGATTCTCCACAATCCTCCTGCCCTCGGCGTCGCGCATGCGCGCCAGCGCGCCGCCGCCCGGCAGGATATCGACGTTCAGCATCTGCCTTCCCACCACCGCCTCCCGCACCGGCTGCCGGCTTCCCAGCGCCGTCGCCAGAGCCGCCCCCAGCGGTTCGGTGGGCGGGAACACCTCGCCTGCGAACTTTCCGGTGATGTCCCCGCGGTTCACCTCCAGCATCCGCTCCGCCGTCTCGCTGCACATCGTAATCCGGCCGTCTTCGTCGAATAGAAAGATGCCCTCCTCCAGCCGCTCGGTCAGCCGTTCCACGCTGTCCCTTAATTGGGAGGCCCCCATCTGAGCGCCCCGGAACTGCTCGCCCAGCAGCCGCAACTTCTCCTGCACCGCCGCCAGCTCTCTCGTCGCCGCGGGATTCACGCCTGGAGCCGCCGGCCCTGCCTGGCCGCTCGCAATTTGATCGATCGCCCGGCTGATTCCCGCCAGCGGCCGCAGTGCCAATCCGGCCACCAGCCAGGCAGCCAGCGATGAGAAAAAGAACAGCGGCAGCGACGCGATGGCCGTCTTGCCCACCTCCGGCATGATGGCGTCTCGCAGCAACACGCTCGAAACCAGCACCTGAATTGTGAAGACCGGGTCTTTCCGTCCCTCCACCCCCAATTCCACCCGGTGCTCGTAGTCCACCGTGCCGTTCCAAACCAGCAGGAAACGGTCCAGCGGATTGCGGTCCTTCAACGACTGCAGCGGCAATCGGGGCGTGATCGGCACCCCGACTTTGTCGGCGTTTGAGCACGCCAGCGTCCGTCCCCATTCCCCCGCCACCGAAATCTCAACCACCGATCCGCGCTGTGCCAGTGTCCGACCCAGGAGTTCCGGCAACTCGCGATCCCGGGCGATCACCTCCCGCCAGAGCGCCATCCTCCGATCCAGATTGTCCGGCTGCGGAACCACCGCCCCGGCCCGCTCTTGCGCACGGTCCTGCACGTAACTCTTGACGAAATGGGCCGTCAGCGTCACCCGTTCATCGGTCTGGTCCAGCCAGATCTGAATCAACGTGTTGATCTGGATCGCCACCAGGATCAGCGACAGCACCGCCGCCATGCCGGTCAGGATCAACATCAGCCGCGCGCGCAGCGACATGGCTATTCCCCCGCGTCCGCGGCGCCGTAATCGCGCAGCTTGTTGAACAACGTCTTCTGGCTGATGCCCAGGATCGCGGCTGCCCGGGTCCTGTTGTTGCTCGTGTGCCGCATTGTCGCCTCAATCAGAGCCCTCTCCGCTTCGTCGATTGTCGCTCCAATGCGCAGGCGCACATCGCCCGTGCCGTCGCCGTCCGCCGGGTCCGCCTGCGCCGGAGCAGTCTGCGCCGGCGCGCCGCGGAAGTGCTCCAGGCGAAGAGGGCCCTCTCCGGCGATGATCACCGCCCGTTCCAGCACGTTCCTCAATTCGCGCGCGTTCCCCGGCCACTCCTGCCGCTCCAGCCATTCCATCGCCGCCGGCTCCACCCCGTTCACCCGGCACTGGTGACGCGAGTTCAGATCCTTGGTCATCGACTCGCTCAGCGGCCGGATGTCGGCCCTCCGCTCCCTCAGTGGCGGAAGCTGCACCTGAAACACGTTCAACCGGAAGAAAAGGTCCTCCCGGAACCGGCCCCCCTTCACCTCGGCTCGCAGATCCCGGTTGGTCGCCGCCAGCACCCGCACGTCCACTGCAATCTCCTTCGGCGCGCCCAAGCGCCGGACCTTTCTCTCCTCCAGCACCCGCAGCAGCTTGGCCTGCGTCACCGCCGGCATCTCGCCGATCTCGTCCAGCAGCAGCGTGCCCGCGTCGGCAAGCTCAAAGCAGCCCCGCCGGCGCTCCACCGCCCCGGTGAACGCTCCCCGCTCGTGTCCGAACAACTCGCTTTCTATCAGCGACTCCGGCAGCGCCGCGCAGTTGATCGCCACAAACGACGCGTCCCGCCGCGGGCTCAGCCCGTGGATCGCCCGCGCCGCCAGCTCCTTGCCCGTTCCGCTCTCCCCGCTGATCAGTACCGTCGCCCGCGTCGGCGCCACCTGACGGATCAGCGAGTACACTGCCTGCATCTGCGGTGAATTGCCCACCAGTTCGCCCAGCACCCCCTCTTCGCTCAGCCGCCGCTCCAGCGTCTCGCTGTACTGCTGCAGGCTGCGCTGGGCTACCGCCCGCTCCAGAAGTAAGCGCAACGCTCCCGGCTGCAGCGGCTTTTCCAGAAACCAGAACGCCCCCAGGTCGTGCACCAGCGCCACCGCCGTCTCCAGGCTCCCGAAAGCCGTCAGCACGATCGCCGGCGGCCTGTTCGGCTGCTCTCCCAGCCGGCGCAGCAACTCGCTGCCATCCATCCCCGGCATCATCAGGTCCGTCACGATGACGCTCGCCTCGAAATCCTTCAGGCGTTCCAGTGCTTCCCCGCCATCGGCCGCCGCCGACGTTTCGTATCCCCACCCCGCTACCATGCTCGCCAGGGCCGTGCGTTGGTTGGCTTCGTCATCCACCACCAGCACTTTGTACTTCGGCGCATCCATAAGCTCACGCTACCATGGGAGGCGACATGCGCCGCCGCGACCTCCTTCTTTCCCCCGCCGCCGCCCTGCTTCCGGAGCCGTCCGCCGCGCCTCGCTTCTCCCCGGTCCGCACCCTCGTTCTCGACGGCCGCCAGCCTTTCCACCTGCTCGCTTCCCAGTGGCGATTCGGCCTGCCCCTGCGCGTCGTAACCCGCGCTCATACTGACTGGTGGCCCTCCGACTCCGAGATCCCCCCACGCTGGCGGGCCTGGATCACGCTCCGCTCCGGCGCCTCTGTCCTCGTCGAGTGCCGCACTCCCCCTGAGCCCAACCTCCCACCCCACCCGGTTGTCGGCGCCCTTGCCCGCGCCCTTACCTCTCCATCGGCCGCTGCCGCTTGAAGTAATAGGCGACGTAGTTTTGAGTGACCACTTTCGGCGGCGCGTCCAGGCTGCCCAAGTGCTCGTCGTTGCGGATCACCCACGACGTCACTCCCACCAGTTCCCAACCCTGGGCGCCCAGTGACTGAACCATGTCCCAACTGACTTGTTGATATCGCCCCTTGCCCATCTCTTGCGGAGCCAACGCCCGGTACTCCCAGGTCGGAATCTCTCGTGCCGGCGCAAGCCGTTCCCGTTGGCCCCACACCAGCGCCGCGCCGGCAACCAAGCCGGCAACCAGGTACAACAATGCTGCGTGTCGCATCAAAACTCCAGACGCGACGAGTCCCCGTCTTGTGCAGACGAAAATGTCGCCGGCAGCCCCTCTGCGTGAGCCGGCACATCCACCCCCTTCTGCGGCAGAGAGATGTCGAAGCTGCTTCCCTCCCCAGGTGCGCTCGTCACGTGGATCGTTCCCCCGTGCGCCCGCACCACCCAAGCCACGAATGCCAATCCGAGCCCCGCTCCCTGCTCGTTCCCCGGCCGGCCCTCCCGGATGCGGTAGAACCTCTCGAAAATGTGCGGCAGGTGGGCCCCCGGGATACCCGGCCCATTGTCGGACACACACAGACGCAGCGCTGAGGCTTCCCGCTTCACCTGCACCTTCACCGCGCCGCCCGGCTGCGTATACTTCATCGCGTTGGAAAGCAAGTGGAAGAGCATCCGCTCCACCTGCGTCCGGTCCACCACGGCCATGCATGGTTCGGACGCTTCCAACGTCAACTCAATTCCTTTGTCCACCGCCGCCAGACGGAATTGGTCCGCCAATTCCGCAACCGCCCCTGATACATCCACCAGCTTCTCTCGCAGCGCCAATTGCCCGGACTCGGCCTGCGCCAGCAGCAACAGCGATTTCACAATCTGGCCCAGCCGATCCACGTCTTCCAGCGCCGTTACGATCGCGTCCCGGTACTGGTCCTTGGTTTCGGCGGTGAACAGCGCCACCTCCAGCTGCCCGCGAACCGCCGTGATCGGCGTCCTCAGCTCGTGCGACGCATCGATGGAAAACTGCCGGATCTGCTTGAAATGCAACTCCAGCCGCTCCATCATGCTGTTGAAGGTCTCAATCAGCTGGTCCAGTTCGTCTCCCCCGCCGTGCAGCGGAAGTCTTAATCCCAGGTTCCCCACCGATACCGTCTGCGCCGCCTCCGCCACTCGCCGCAGCGGGCTCAGCGCCCCGCCGGCCGCAAACCAGCCTACAACTGCGATTCCAAGCAGCATTACCGGCAGCACCAGAAAGTACACCCGGCTGAGCCTCGACCGCGCGTGCATCATGTCTTCCACCGGCAGCCCGATGGCAAGGAAGAACTCCTTGCCCGAATCCCGCAACCCTCCCATTCGCACCAGGTACGGCCGCCCCCTTGCGTCTTGCCGCTCCACAGTCACCGGCTGCGGCGCGCGAATCGCTTTCCGGATGAGTTCAGGCTTTTCTTCCCCCAACGCTGCGTAGCCGCTGGACATCTCCAGTACGTTGCCTTGCGCATCGGTCAGCAGCAGCACGCGCCGCAGGCGCTCCACCGCAAACACCTCTTCGGCGTTCTCCGCATCGTAGGCCCACACCAGTTCGCCCCGCTGCATCTTCAGAAGTCCGGGCACCGCAGCCCACTCCCGGTCCAGCAGCCGTTCGCTTTGTTCGCTCAGCACCACCCCAAGCGTTTCGCGAAACGCCAGCCCGACACTCACCAGCACCAGCGCGAATAGTAGAACAAAGCTGGCAGTCAGCCGGATGCGCAAGGCGCGCAGCGCACGACCTGCAAGGCCCGGTTTAGCTGTCCACTTCCCCATGCTTCTACTGCCGCGGGCGGAGGTGGCTCCCTTCTACGCGGGGATGGGCTGCTCGACGGGCCTTTCGCTGCCTTCGAGCATGTAGCCGATTCCCCGCACGGTGTGGATCAGCTTAACTGGATAGCGGTCGTCGATCTTGCTGCGCAAATGCCGGATGTACACATCCACGATGTTGGTCAGCCCGTCGTATTCCATCTCCCACACATGCTCGACGATCATCGTCCGGCTCAATGCCCGGCCGCGGTTCCGCATCAGGTACTCAAGGATGCTGAACTCCTTCGGCGCCAAGTCGATCACATCTCCGCCGCGCGTTACCTTCCGCCTGATGCAATCCAGCGTCAGGTCCCCCACGACTAGTTTCTCCGGCGTCGCCTGTCCCCGCCGCAGGAGAGCTCGCACCCGCGCCAGCAACTCCACGAACGCGAAAGGCTTCACTAGATAGTCGTCGGCGCCGTGTTCCAAGCCCTTTACCCGGTCGTCCACGCCGCCGCGTGCGCTGAGGATCAGAACCGGCGGGCTCGCTTGGCGGGCGCGAGTCTTCTCAAGCACCGTCAGACCGTCCATGTCCGGTAGCATGAGGTCCAAAACCATCAGCTCGTAATCGCTGTCGTGAATCCGCTCTAATGCCTTGGTGCCATCCTCGGCCACGTCCACGGTGTAACCGGCGCTCTCCAGTCCGCGCTGGACGAAGTCCGCGATTCTTTGCTCGTCTTCAACTACCAGGATCCGCATGCGCCCTCGCGTTTCTTCTTCAGGTTATCACCTGGCTCATTCGATCGTCTCCCTACATCACCGGACCGATCCGCCATGGCACAAACTCCCTGTGGCCAAGCGCTTCGCTCCGCGTCTTCTCTCCCGACGCCACCCGAACCAGCATATCCAGTATCTCCACGCCAATGTCAGCCACCTCCGCGTCTCCGTCGGCAATCCGCCCCGCGTTGACATCCATGTTCTCTTGCAACCGCTTGTACATTGGCGTGTTGGATGCAATCTTCAGCACTGGCACGATGGGGAAACCGATGGCGCTCCCTCGCCCGGTGGTGAACGCGATCAGATTCACGCCGCCCGCCGCCAGCCCCGTCAAAGAAACCGGATCGTACCCGGGCGTATTCATGAACGCCAGCCCAGGTCCGTGAATCCGTTCGGCGTAATCCAGTACCTCGTTCAGTTGAGAACCGCCGCCCTTCGCCACTGCGCCCAGCGACTTTTCCACAATGTTGCTCAGTCCTCCTTCCTTGTTTCCAGGGGAAGGGTTGTCGTCGAAACTGCCCCCGAACCGGTTCAAGTACGCCTTGTAGCCGCGCACCATCTCCAGCAGTTTCTCGCCCACAGCGCGGCTCCGGGCGCGCGCCACCAGCAAGTGCTCGGCGCCGACGATCTCCGGCGTCTCTGCCAGCACGCTGGTGCCGCCAAAGCCGGCCAGCAGGTCCGAGCACCGGCCAAGCGCCGGGTTGGCCGTGATCCCGCTGAAACTGTCAGATCCGCCGCAGTTCAATCCCAGGCAGATCTTGGCAACCGGCAACTCCACGCGCTTCTCTCCCGCTGCCCGCTCCAGCAACCGGTCGATCGACCGTCTCGCTTCCTCCACCGCCATCCGCGTCCCGCCGCTGTCTTGCAGAGTCAATCCGGCCACCCGGGAAGCCTGGTATTGGTCGATCTGGTTCACCTCGCAGCCCAGCCCCATCAATACCGCCGCGCTCACGTTCGGGTGGTCCATCACGCCCCACAGCGTGCGCCTCAGTTGTTCTGTGTCCGGCCCGATCGAATGCCCGCAGCCCTCCCCGTGCGGGAATGCCACCACGCCGTCCACCCCCGGCGGCAACGCCCGGCCTGCATAACTTCGCGCCGCCTCCTCGGCCGCGTGCGAGGCGCAGTTGGATGCAGCCACCACCGCAATGTAATTCCTCGTCCCGGCGCGGCCGTCCTCTCGAAGGTAACCCTGGAACACCGGCCCGCCGAGTTGCGGGGCAGGGAAGTCCAACTCCCTTTCGGGGAACCTGTACTCCCTGACACCCTCCTCGTAGTCCAGATTGTGCGTGTGCACGTGCGCGCCGGCTTCGATCCGCGCCGGCGCCCGGCCGATCACCTGCCCGTACCGTCTCAGGCAGCTTCCCGCCGGGATCACATGCACTGCGATCTTGTGCCCCGCGGGCACGCTTTCTTTCAGCACCACCTCATGACCCGCCACCAGCACGCGCTGGCCTGCCGGCAGACCCACGCGCGCCACCGCCACGTCGTCGCTCGGGTGCAACAGAATCGCCGCTCTCTCCGGCGGCGGAGGTTTCTCGATTTCGACCAGGCTCATCTTCTCCCCAATGCGCTCACCGTCCCCAATGCGCTCACCGCACCAGCGCCGTCTCCATGATCTGCTCCCCCGTGAGAACCAGGTATCCGCCCTTCACCGGCCGCACCAGTACCCCGGAATCGGCCGGCGCCGGAATATCCTCAACCCGTTTTACTAGCTTGAACTTCTCCGTCGCGGCGGCCGGGATCCACCGGCCGACATGCACGTGCGTATGGCACTGCGTCCGAACTTTCGGCCCGTTGTAAGCCACGGCGAATTCAATGCCGAACTTCTCGGCCCCCACTGCCATCGCCTTCCGCCACAGGTCCGCCCGCACCGCCGCCGGCAGTTCGTGCAGCGGATGCCCACCCGCCGTGTGAGCGCGCGGCAACACCAGCCAGCGGTTCGGCTTGCGCGGGCTTGTGTCTTTCAATACGAAATACTCCACCCCCGGCGCCTGCTTCTCTGCCTCCATGCACAGGCTGCACTCCCGCCCCTGGAGTGACTCCGGCTTCTTCACGTCGCAGGCGCACTGCGACGTGTCTCCGGCCGCTACTCCCGCCAGGCTCAGCAACCCAGCCATCACGATCACGGCTTGTTTGAACATCCACGACATTATACTGGTGGGTGTCATCCGCTGGCTCGCCACCCTCACCCTCCGGCTCGCTCCGCATGCCAGCCCTTGCCTTGATCCTCCTCCTCGCCGCCCTCGCCGCCGCCTATCTCTACGGCCTCGGCGGCGTCGGACTGCTCGGCCCCGACGAGCCGCGCTACGCCTCCATTGCCCGCGAAATGGCCCTTTCAGGCGATTGGATCACACCTCGCCTCTGGGGCGAACCGTGGTTTGAAAAGCCGCCTTTGCTCTATTGGCTCATCGCTCTCGGCCGCCTCGCCGGACTGGACGACCACTGGGCCCCGCGGGCCCCCGTCGCCCTGCTCAGTGTCCTCTTCCTCGCCGCCTATTGCCTGCTCCTGCGCCGGATCTGCAATCCGCGTACCGCCTGGATCGCTACCCTTGTCCTGTCCACCTCCGCCGGTTGGTCCGCCTACAGCCAGATCGGCGTCACCGATCTGCCTCTGGCCGCAACCTTCAATGCCGCCCTGCTGCTCGCGCTTCTGTGGTTCCAAAGCGGTTCGCGCCCGGCCATCCTCGGCGCCGGCTGCTGCTTCGGCTTCGCTCTCCTCGCCAAGGGACTCGTTCCCCTGGTCCTGATCCTCCCTCTCCTCTGGTTTGCCCGCCGCCGCTGGCGCGAACTCGTGCTACCGGCCACAGCCGCCGCCGTTGTCGCCTTGCCATGGTACGGAGCCGTTCTGGCGCTTCACGGCCGAGCCTTCTTTGGCGAGTTCTTCCTGCGGCACCATCTGGCCCGCTTCTCCAGCGGCGAAACGCTCCACGCCCAGCCCTTCTGGTTTTACCTGCCGGTCCTTCTCGGCGCGCTATTCCCCTGGCCCGCCGCCCTCACTTTGCTCTCGCGCCGTGTCCTGATCTCGCCGGCCACCCGCATCCTTGCCGCGACAGCCCTGTTCGGGTTCGTCTTCTTCTCCATTGCCGCCGGAAAGCTCCCTGGCTACATTCTTCCCCTGCTTCCGCCGCTCTGCGCGCTCCTCGCTCTCGCGCTCGATTCGGCCGAACGCGCTGGCCGCACCCTCGCCCTCACTGCGTTCCTTTTGGGCCTCTGCCCGGTCATTGCCGGCATCCTCCCGGATTCGCTCCTGTTCGGCCTTCGCCGGGCATCCTTCGAGGACGTCGACCTGAACTTGTTCGCCCTAGTCCTGCCCCTCGCCGTGCTCGCCTGGTGGCTCGACCGCGCCGGCCGCCGCCTCCACGCCGTCGTCCTCGTTGCCGCGCTCGCCTCGTTAGGCTTCGTCTTTGTGAAGTTCACTACCGGCCCGGCGCTCGATCAGGCCGTCTCCGCCCGCGGCCTCTGGCGCAAAGTCGCTCCGCGCGCCAACTCCACTTGCGTCGATTCCCTCCACCGGTCCTGGCGCTACGGGCTCAACTACTACAGCGTCGTCCCGCTGCCCGATTGCGACACCGCTCCCGCACCCTTCATCCTCCGCCAGGAGCCCGGCTCCATGCCCCGCTTTGAGCCACGCCACTAGCAGACCGCCGAAAGGCGACGGTTGATGATGTGGTCTGCCTTCTGTTCAAACGGCCGCGTGCGGTACTGAGCATCGGCACACCAGCCCTGACGCGGCAGGGCCCGGCCCGTCACCTTCTCGGTTTCCTGTCATATCGGAGCAGCCATTCGTAGATCTCCCGGCCCGGGTAGACCTGCCAGTGGATCGAGTGTCCGATGTCGGGCTCGGCGGAGAATCTCAGGTTCCGGTTTCTTCCCTCCAGCCTCGTGACGATTCGCTCAGTCTCTTCGAACGGGACGACGGTGTCCAGCCTCCCGTGGAAGGCCCAGACCGGCATGTCCAACAGTTTGTCGATTCGCTTGTCGATGTAGTCGAGATGGCTCGTGAACCCGCTCATCGGGGCAATGGCTGCGAACGTTTCGGGATACCGCGCGGCGATGTACCAGGTGCCCGAACCGCCGAGGCTCGGCCCGGTCAGGTAGATTCTGCCGGCGTCGATCCTGTACTTGGCGGTCACTTCCTTGTAGAAGCGCTCGAACCATTCGTCAGTCGACCACCTGAGATGCTCGGGACATTGCGGTGCAAGCATGATGAACGGGAACTCCCGTCCCCTGTATGTCTGATCGGGAATCCCGGATGAGTACAGCCTGTTCAGATCGCTCCCCCGGTCCGAACCACCGTGCAGGTAGATCACGAGCGGCCACTTCCTGACGGCATCTGCCTCGTAGTCCTTCGGCAGGTACGACAGGTATCGATAGCTGACGTTCCTGCGGCGCTGGTTCATGCCATGCTTGAACGTCGAATCGAATTGCAGGTCCCCTTTCTCGGACCAGTATCTGACCCGGCCGTGCAATTGCCCGTTGAGCCTGGTCTCCTCCGATTCCTTCTGCCCGCTGTCGTACCAGGCTGTGCTCGCGCCGTCCAGCCTGCCCCGCTTGAAATAGCCCTCAAACCTTACGCGCCCGTTCCGGTACCACTCTCTATACGGCCCTTACGTGGAACAGGCGCTTCCGGTCGTCGAAGCGGATGACGCGCGTGTAGACGATGCTCTCTCGATTCGACACGGCCTGGCGCAATAGGTAGGTTTCGGTTTCCGGGGTCTGTGCCCGCGCCAGGCAGAACAGCATCGAAAGAACGGCGGCAGTTCGTTTCATGGCGAGCCGGTGAACGTCCAGGGGCATGTCACCCTGACAAAAGACGCTGTTAGCACTCTAGCAGGGTCAGGATAACGAGACGCTCGAATCCCAGGACGCGTCCCACTGGGTGGGCGCAGGCGCCCGGCTCGACCGGGCGGGGACCGCTTCTCAGCAGCCCACTAGCCTCTCCGCGTCGAACGCGCCACCGTCGGTTTCGCGTAGTCTGGCGCAACCGCTCCGGTTCCCTTCATCCAGCCGCGCGACGGCGGATCCACCATCTCTGCCATCGTCTGGATCGCCAGCCCTTCGGCCTCCCTCATGAATGTCAGGCAGTCCCCGCCAGCATCCATATCAACGCGGATCAGGTCTCCCCCTCGCACCTGTTCGGTTGCGATCAGGTTCGACATCGGGTGCACCACCAGCCGCTCGATAGCCCGCTTCAAGTGCCGCGCGCCGTACTTAAGATCGGTACCCTGCTCCAGCAGGTAATCTTTGGCCACGTCTGCCACGGTGAACACGAAGCTCCGCTCGGCAGTCGAGCAGAACACCCGCTGCTGCACCATCCCCAGTTCAATGTCCAGGATCTTCCGCAACTCCTTCTCGCCCAGCGGATTGAACACCACCACCTTGTCCAGCCGGTTCATGAACTCCGGCGTGAACTTCTTGCGCGCCGCCTCCACGCCGCTGCGCGCAATCTTCTCGCCCGTCTTCTGGTCCATCGGCGAACGCTCGTCCCGTAGCGTCGAGCCGAATCCCAGCCTTGGACTGATGATCGAGCTCATCTCCCCCGCTCCAAGGTTCGATGTCATGAAGATCAAGGTGCGGCTGAAATCCACCTTCCGGTTGTCGCCCAGCGTCAGAGTCGCCTTGTCCAGGATGCCCAACAACAGGTTCCACAACGAGTCGGACGCCTTTTCAATCTCATCGAAGAGCACAAAGCTGAGCTTCAGCCGTTCAGTGTGGTACTGGTTCAGCACCTCCTGGCTCAACAGCGGGTGCGTCTCCCGGTGTCCCAGGTAGCCTGGAGGCGAGCCAATCAGCTTTGCGATCTCGTGGCTGTGCTGGAATTCCGCACAGTCCACCTTGATCACCGCCCGCGGCGTCCCAATCAGAGCTTCAGCCGCGGCCTCCACAATCCGCGTCTTGCCCGAGCCCGTCGGACCCAGAAACAGAAAATTGCCCACCGGCCGCTGCGGAGCGCTCAACCCCGTCTGGTACATCTGGTAGATGTTAACGATCTGCGCGATCGCCTCATCCTGCCCCACCACCATCTGCCTCAGCCGCGATTCCAGCGTAATCGCATCGCGCCCCGTCCTGCTCGGGTCCAGCGCGCACTGCCGCCGCCCCATCCCGGTATCGGCCGCCGCGGAGGTCATCCCAGGGCCTCTTCGCGAGATCCCGAACCGCCTGCCGTCTCTTCCCTGACCCGCGCCCGCACTCTCTCCCGCCAGCCCCGCGCCGCTATCCGGCTCGTCCAGCCTGTGGATGTCGCCCCTCAATACGTCGCCCACTTACGGGCTCCTTTCCTGTGCGGTTCTTC
>JACRKW010000075.1 GCA_016215215.1 Acidobacteriota bacterium | reverse complement strand
GGTTTCTCTCTGAGCTGATGCCGGGGATGAAGGAGTTGCAACCTCGCCTGGCACGCTTGAACAGGAATCCGGCTTCGGAGAGCGCAATCCGGCGAAGGGTTCCCGCCCGGCTCGCGGAACTTCAGCGTCTGGCGAACCAGCACGGCACTCATCTAGTCCTGCTGTTGCCGGCCACCTCCACGGAAAGATCCGAATCTAGGGCAGTGTTTGATGCGGCAAAGAAGGCAGCTACTGAGGTCCTGGAGCCTGTCGCGCCGGGCACGTTTCTGGCGGCTCTGTTCAGCGACGGCTTCCATTTGAACGCGGGAGGAAAGCGGGCATACACTCAGGCGCTGGCGCCGCTTCTGAGAGGCGCGGTATTGGCCCGATAGCCTCATGCTTGACTCTGCGCGTCAGGTGAACGAGGCTGGTCTAATAACGAGGCTGGCATGACAACGAGGCTGGTGTACTCATGAAAGCTGGTTCCTGCATTGCATCCGTGGCGGCTCTGGTGCTCCTCTCCGGAAGCGCCGTGTCCGCCGATACGGCCCCGGCCGTCACCAATATCCAGGCGACGCATCATCACGGACAGACATTCGTCACTTGGACCGACGCCAAGCCGGGAAGCGACGGCGCGCAGTACCGCTACAACGTCTACCGCAGTCTGTCGCCGATCACCAACGATGCCTCGCTCGCGGCCGCCCAACTGATCCAAGCCTCCCTGTTCAACAACAGCGGTCAACTGTTGGGACAGTTTCCGTTCACCCAAACCACCCGGCTGGATCCCTCCAAGCGGATGTCCATCGTGGAGCAAGGCTCGTGCGGGGGACCGGGCTCGTACACGGTGTGTGGGAATCCACTGCCCCCATACAGCGGCTTGGCGGTACACACCGCCAAAGCAACGGCGCAGGCATACTATGCCGTGATCACAATCGACGTGTCACAACGCCAATCCAAGAGTGTCGTCTCGCCCGGAGACAATGCCACCACCTTGGCGGTGGAAGAATCGGTGGCCGCCATCGTCCCGCTCAAGTACTACGATTCGAAGGATACCGTTCACCGCCGGGAAGCGCACCTCACGAAGCTCTCGGGAGCTCGTGGTCTGCCGATGTGGATCAGTCTGCACGGCTCCGGCGGCGGGGAGGGCGGACTCCAATATGGAGACGAATACGTCTATTGGGGAGATTCCGCCATGGGATACCAGGAGGGCCTCCAGGGGAAGTTCACGGTCCATGAAGACAGTGGCGGGTCGGTCCACGGCGTGCCGTCGCTGATTGTTTCGCCTCTCGATACAGTCTGGACTTCCGATGGTTTGGCGCGGTTGGAGACCTTTTGGTTCGGCTATACCGCCCTTCGTCCGGTGGCGCAGGATCGGACTGCCAGGGCGTGGCCAGTCACCGAGGCCCGGTTGGACTGGCTCCTCAAGTGGGCGATCAAGAACTACGAGGCCGACCCGGCCCGGATCTACGCATCAGGGCAATCCATGGGCGGATGGGGCATCTCTTCTTGGGCGCTGCGCCAGCCGGGCCTCTTCGCTGCGGTGTTCCCGGCCATGCCGCGCTGGCGCCAGATTTGGATTCCCGACATGCAGAACAAGGTCACGCAGGTCGCCACGACCAAGTCCCCCATTATGCCGGACGGAACCACGCCTTACCTTGCGCGCATGGACAGCGTCGCCTACATCCAAGAGCACTGCGAGCAGGATTATCCCTTCATCGGCTGGGGTATCGGCAGGTACGACGGGTACGCTACCTGGCAGGAACAGGTCGATATGGTCAATGCGCTGACGGCGTGCCGTCTCGGCTTCGCCTTCAGTTGGAACAACGGCAATCATTCTGAAGGTCCGAAGGCAGCCGCTGTGGTGGCGAAACAGTATCAGACTGCCTTCTCCCGGAACCTGAGCTATCCGGTGTTTACCAACAGCAGCCTGGACTCCAATCCCGGCAGCGGCGACCCCAAGGATGGCGACCACGGGGAATGAGAGTGGACGTCACACCGGGCAACGCGCAAGCCTTCCGCCCGAAGGCGGGCGAAGCGGTGGAGTGGTCGACAACAACGGGGCGGTCCGGAATGGTGCTTGCCGATAGCAACGGCCGGGTGACGGCGCTTGGCATCACCCTCAATCCCGGCGAGCCGGTCACGATCAGCTTCGTGCGAAGGGCCAGCGATGCGTCGGCTTCCAGACGGCTTCCCGTTTCCCCCCAACGCGGCAAGACGAGGAATTAGCAGGCTGCTGAGCCGCCTGCATCGCGCGGCCGCCGCTGCCAAGCAGCGGAGAGCGCTTCGGGCCCAGCGCCTGTAGCGCCAAGAATCCGAAGCGGCTCGATTCACCGGTATTTCAGGAGGCCGCCAGAGCGCTGTTCTTTCTGCCGAACCCGAAGTAGATCCCTACGCCGATCAGGGACCAGACAAAGAAGCGGACCCAGGTTTCCAGCGGCAGGGCCATCATCAGGATGAGGCAACTGGCGATGGAGAGCAGCGGGAACAGAGGGCCGAACGGCACGCGGAAACTGCGGGGGCGGTCCGGATCGGTGCGGCGCAATATGAGCACGCCAGCGCTCACGACGGTGAAGGCAAACAGGGTGCCGATGTTGGAGAGGTCGGCGAAGGTGCCGATGTCCCAGACGCCGGCCGGAATGCCGACGGCGAAACCGGCGATCCAAGTGGAGACGTGCGGCGTGTGGTACTTCGGGTGGATGCGGGAGAAGAGACGCGGCAGCAGCCCGTCGCGCGACATGGCGAACCAGACGCGCGCCTGCCCGTACTGAAACACAAGCAGCGAGGAGAGCATGCCGACGATGGCGCCAACGCCCACCCACTCGCGGACCGTGTTCATCCTGAGGTTCTTCAGCGCTTCCACCACGGGCGCGGCGTTGTTGAGGGTCTTCCACGGTGCGATGCCGGTCAGTACCAGCGCCACGGCGATGTAAAGCGTGGAGCAGACGATCAGCGTGCCGATGATGCCGATGGGTAGATCGCGCTGCGGGTTGCGGCACTCCTCGGCGGCGGTGGAAACCGAATCGAAGCCGATGTAGGTGAAAAAGACGATGGCTGCTCCCGTCAGGACGCCGGACATGCCGTTGGGCAGGAACGGATGCCAGTTGTGCGTGCTGACGGCGCGGCCCGCGCCGATGACAAAGATGGCGATGGCGGCCAGTTTCACCACCACCATGATGTTGTTCGTTCTGGCGCTCTCCCGAATGCCGTGAACCAGGACCCAGGTGAGCAGCATAAGGATGATGAACGCGGGCAAGTTGAACCAGCTTCCGGTGAACTCGCCGCCGACGATCATGGGCTCGGAGAGTTGTTTCGGCAGGTGGAAGCCGAAGATCGATTCCAGGATGTCGTTGAAGTAGGCGGAGAACCCCACGGCCACAGCCATGTTGGAGCCGGCGTACTCGAGGATGAGGTTCCAGCCGATCATCCAGGCGACCAGTTCGCCCATTGTGGCGTAGGCGTAGGTGTAAGCCGAGCCGGCCACGGGAATGGCGCAGGCCATCTCCGCGTAGGACAGCGCCGCGAACCCGCAGGCGATTGCGGTGAGCAGGAACGACAGCGCCACACCGGGCCCTGCGCCCGGCCGCCCAATGGTGAATGACGACTGCGTGCCGTTGATGATCAGGTCCAGCAGGGGGACATGCAGCACGGAATGGAAGCTCCGCACCTCTCCCGCGGCGGCGGTACCGGTGAGGATGAAGATCCCGCTGCCGATGACGGCGCCGATGCCGAGAGCCATGAGGCTCCAAGCGCCGAGCGTGCGTTCCAGCTTCTTGCCGGGCTCGTTGGAGGCGGCCACCAGGGCCTCGATGCTCTTGGTCCGGAAGAGTTGTTTCAAGGGCGTGGGCTCCTGTCGCCAGCGTGGGGCGCAAAGCGCAAACGGACCCCCGGAGGGAGTCCGCCTGCGCACTGGATTCAGATTCGGACTAGCGCTTGCGCTGGCCCTTGGCGATGGTCTTGACTTTGCGCTTCATCGAACCGCGGTCCACGCCGGCGGCGCGCGGCTGCTTGGGGCTCTTCACCTCGGCAGCCTTGCGGGCCTTGCGCTTCAGTTCCTTGCGTTCTTGGGTATCTGCAACGTTCTTTGTGTTCATGCTCGTTCCTTAGGATATCAATCTTCTGCCGTGAGTCCGGCATACTTGGCGGCCAGTTTCTTCAGACCGTGGCCGGGGAAGCTGATGGTGAACTTGGCGTCTTCGCCCTCGCCTTCCGTTCGCACGATGACGCCGCGGCCGTACTTGGGGTGGGTGACGCTGGCCCCGGACCGGATGCCGCCGCGTTTTCCCGGGCGGGCGGCCGGCGCTGCTGTGGGCTTGGGTTCCGGTTTCGGTACGGGCGCCGGTGACGCAACCGGCGGACGCGCCGTGACAGGCGCGGAGATGCCGCGCTCGGCGAAGAATTGCGAGATGTGATCCAGCGAGTTGTACGTGGTTCCTGTGTAGGTGGTGCGCCGGGCGGCCTCCCGGACGGCGGCGCGCTCCCCGTGGAGGTCGATGGATCCGGCCGGCTGGCGATGCGGGTGGAGTTCCTCCACCAGCTCCCTCGGGACTTCCTCCAGGAAGCGGGAGGGCGTTGTCGGCTCCGGCGGCGAACCTCCGAATCTCCGGCGGAGGCGGGCCGAAGACAAATACAGCCGCTTCATCGCCCGCGTCATGGCGACGTAGCACAGGCGGCGCTCCTCCTCCATCTGGCTTTCGTCTTCACGGGAGCGCGAATGGGGAAAGAGCCCCTCCTCCATGCCGGCGACAAAGACGTAGGGAAACTCCAGTCCCTTGGCGTTGTGCATGGTGAGCAGCGAAACCTGCGCCTGTTCGTCGATGGAATCGGCGTCTGAGACCAGCGCGGCGTGGTCCAGGAACTCCTGCAGGCTCTCGCCGCGCTCGGCCGCGTCGGCTGCGGCCGAGATCAGTTCGTCCAGATTGCCGAGTTTTGATTCGGCCTCGGGCGACGGGTCGGTCTCCAGCATTTTGCGGTAACCGGTGCGCCCCAGCAGGTTCTTCAGCGTCTCGTCGGGTCCCCAGGCGGTGGCGCCGTCGCGCAGTTCATCGATCCGCTTCCGGAATACCGCCAGGGCCGCTTCGGCTCGAGCCCCCATCATGTGCTCGTCGCAGCAGCGGCCGATCGCCTCCCAAAGCGTCAGGCCGCCGCGCACGGCGATACTTTCCAGTTGCTCGGCGGTGGTCTTGCCGATGCCGCGCGCCGGGACGTTCAGGATGCGCAGCAGCGCTACGTTGTCGCGGGGATTGAGCAGCAGCTTGAGGTAGGCCAGCGCGTCCTTCACCTCGGCGCGCTGGTAGAAGCTGAAGCCGCCCACCACGACGTACTTACGCATGTAGCGGCGCATGGCCTCTTCGATCTGCCGGGACTGGGAGTTGGTCCGGTAGAGGACGGCGATCCGTGTGTCCGGATCGCGGCGGAAGATCTTCTCGATGGTGTCGGCGATGAACAGCGCTTCCTGTTCGCCGCTGTCGGCCTCGTAGTAGCAGATGGGGTCACCCTGGGCGCCGTCGGTCCAGAGGGTCTTGCCTTTGCGCGCCAGGTTGCGCTCCACCACGCGCGAGGCGGCTTCCAGGATGGTGCGCGTGGAGCGGTAGTTCTGCTCCAGGCGGATCACCTTGGCGTTGGGGAAGTCGCGCTCGAAGTCCAGGATGTTGCGAATGTCGGCGCCGCGCCAGCCGTAGATGGACTGGTCCTCGTCGCCCACCACCGCAACATTGGAGTGGGCCTCCGAAAGCAGGCGCATCAACTCGTACTGGCTGCGGTTGGTGTCCTGGTACTCATCGATCATCAGGTAGGAGAGGCGGCGGTTCCATAACCGGCGCGTTTCCGGATCGATGCGGAGCAGCCGCACGGCCTCCAGCAGAAGATCGTCAAAGTCCAGCGCGTTGGCCTCTTCCAGGCCGCGGTTGTAGTTGTCGAACACCACCGAGAGCCGGGAGTTCTTTGGGTCGGTGGACGCCTTCAGGAAGTCCTGCGGCCCCTGGCCGTGGTTCTTGGCGTGGGAGATGCGGGACAGAGCGGCGCGGTAGGGCATAAACTTCTCGTCCAGCCCCAGTTTCCTGTAGATCTGCTTGATCAGGCCGAGTTGGTCGTCGTCGTCGTAGATGTGGAAGGAGGTGGTGAAGTTCTGCCTCAGCCCGGCCAGGGCGGCCCCGTCGCGCCGCAGCAGTCGGACGCAGAAGGAATGGAAGGTCGAGACGTTCGGACCGGAATCGGCGGGCAGATGCCGCAATAGGCCCGCCACGCGTTCCCTCATCTCGCCGGCGGCCTTGTTGGTGAAGGTGACAGCCAGCACGGATGGCCCGTAAGCACCTTGATTTGCAATCAGATGCGCGATACGGTGGGTGATCACCCGGGTCTTGCCGCTGCCGGCTCCAGCCAGAATGAGCAAGGGGCCGTCGACATGGGCGACGGCATCGCGCTGCTGAGGGTTGAGGCCGGAGAGAAAGTCCATGGAGGGAGGGCTAAGTGGCAATTTTAGCACGCGGATGAAAGATCAAACGGATTGAGGGGAGATTGTTGTAACCTAGGGACAAGCCGAGTCCGCCTTAAGATTTGTGAAGGAGTGTTGACAGGTTTCGACGAGCCCGGCGATGCTGCCCATTCATGCTGGTCGAATTCGAAGTCGTGGAGCGAGCGCGTGCCGGCGATCCGGTGGGCTTCAACGAACTCGTCACCGCATACCGGCGGCGCATTTTCGGGATCGTGTCCCGGATGATCGGCCGGCCGGAGGACGTCGAGGATGTGGCCCAGGAGGTCTTCCTCAGGCTCTACTTTTCGCTCGACCAGTTGCGGAGCCCGGAGGTCTTCGAACCTTGGTTGTACCGGCTGACGGTCAACGCGGCACTAGACTACTTGCGCAAACGCAAGAAACGCCGGTTGGAGGCGCGGGTCTCCGACCTGAGCGAGCAACAGGTGATGATGGCCGACGCCGCCGCCGGCACCATGGTTCAGACCGAGGACCGTCAGCGGGCCAGGACGCGCGAGTTGGTCGATTCGCTGCTCAGCGGGGTCTCCGAGGAGGACCGGCTGTTGTTGACGCTGAAGGAAGTGGAAGGCTTGTCGCTGAAGGAACTAGAGAAGATCTATCATGTAAACGAGAATGCCTTGAAGGTGCGGTTGTTCCGCGCAAGGCAAAGAGTCCTCAAAGTGTACGCGGCAGCCAGGGGAGAGTCCGACGCGCAACCGAGGTCAAGCGTGGAACCGAGAGAGGAAGCTTGAGATGAAAGAGCAAGCAGACAACCTGGAACGGGATTTCGAAGGGCTGTTGAGCGCTTACCGCGAAGCTTGCCCGGTGCCCGAGGCCACTCCTGAATTCATGCCGGGATTATGGGCAAGGATCGAAAGCGGGCAGGGCTGGACCAAGCAGGTTTGGAAGTGGGCCAACGGATTCATGGCCGCCGCTGCAGCCGCCAGCCTCTTTCTGGTGATGCTGCAGATGGTGCCTCGGCACGGTTCGGATTTCTACGGCGCAACCTATCTGGAGACCCTCGCCGACCAAGATGACGACCAGGCGCTGGGCGAGGTGGCACGAGTGACGGTGCCTGCCGAAGAGGGGCCCGAGCAGGGTTCTCAACAGCGATGATCCGGCAGTCCAATCTCAGCCTGGTGCTTTCCATGGTGCTGGTCTTCGCCAGTGGGACGGTGGTCGGCGCCGTCGGCTTCCGGTACTACGCGTTCACCACGCTCGCCTGACGACTACCGCAACTCCTACTCGAAGGAAATGAAGACCCGGCTGAAGTTGAGCGACCAGCAGACACACCAGCTTGAAGGCATCCTCGATGAGACCAGGAACCAGTTCAGGGAACTGCGGGAGAAGCATCGGCCGGAGTTCAGGGCGCTGCAGGACGCCCAAACCGAAAAGATCAACTCCATGCTGAACTCAGAGCAGCAGGCGGAGTACACCAGGATGCGCGCCGAAAGGGATGCCCGCAGGAAAGCGGAAGAGTCAAAAAGGAAATAGGCCCGGCCGAGCGCAGGCGAAGGGCCTGAGCCCAAAACGCACCAACGAAGAAATTGAGCAGGCCGCCGCGAGGCGGCCTGCTCTTGTATTTGGGCTAGGGTTCAAGGCGGACTGGAATTCTTAGGCTACAGGCTGGGCTTTGCTGCCGGCGCGTTTGGCCTTCAGGGCATTGGAACGCAGCACCTGCTTGTTAAAGCGGTCCACACGGCCCTCGGTGTCCACCAGCTTCTGGCGTCCCGTAAAGAACGGGTGGCAGTTGGAGCAGATCTCCACGCGGATGTCGCCCTTATGCGTGGAGCGCGTCTTGAAGTTGTGACCGCAGGCGCAGATCACACTGATTTCGCTGTAGGCGGGATGGATGCCGGCTTTCATCGGGGGAATGTCCTTGACAAGGTCAGTATAGCAGAGCGGCGGGGCCCGCGGGGCGAACAGGAATGAAAGAGGGCAAATACAAACGCCCCGCAGCCGGACTCCGGCGGCGGGGCGTTACGGTAGCCTGTCTCTCTCAGGCCTGCTGCCTGAGGAATGCGCTTCGATGGCCGGCGCATGTCAATCTCGGCCCTTCACTGAAGATGGGCCAGAGAGTGACCAGAACGAGCTTTAGCAGTCGACCACCTCACGCGTGTGATAACTACCAGTTCTCATTGTTGCTGGATCACCTCCTTTCTTCAGTGATGGCCTCATCCTAATCGAGGTTGGGCGGTCTGTCAACGAAAATCTGGAACAGGATCGCCGAAAAATGTTTCAGCCTGGCGATCCTCCGCGCCGACGTCCGGTCCAGCTCACGGTGGAGTGACCGGAGCGGATGTACAATACGATGGTGCCACCCACCGGGCAGCAGCACGTCTCCGATCCGGCCATGATGGGAGCCGGTCAGGGCGCGTTGCAGGGCTCGGCCGCCGGCCGTGGACTTTCGGGGTTGTTCATCTCCGGCATCCTGATGTCGCTGTTGGGAGCGGTCTTGCCGGCGTGGCGTTATCACATCGCGCCCAACTACCTGCTGATCGGCACCTACTTCCTGTGCCAGAATGTTGGCATTCTTGCAGGGGCCTGGCTGGGCATGAGGTTGATCCGCCGCAAAGGAATTGCGTTCACGCTCAGCCTGGGAGCCGGTGTGGCCGCCGCGGCTCTGGTCCTGCTGGCCTTCTCCACGCCGCCTGTGCCGTTCTGGTGGCGCCTGATGGGCCTGCTGCTGGTTGGATTCGGCGCCGGCGCCCAGAACACGGCGGCATTCCATGCCATGTCGGCTGCCTATCAGTTGAACAAAGCCGCCGCCATCAACCTGGGCGGGGCGATGTTCGGCATGGGGTGCCTGGTGTGCGCCCTGTTTGTTTCCGGCACCTTCTTCGCCTATTCGGTGCAGAGCGTCCTGCTGCTGCTTGCCGTGGCGCCGCTGCTTGCCTCCATCAAGCACGCGCGATGGAAGACTGGCGCCGGCACACCGGTTGAGCACCCCGCCTGGCGCGAGGTGGTCCGGGATTTTCGCAGTCCGGCGGCCATCCTGTTCACTCTGCTGCTCTTCTTCCAGTTCGGCAATGAAGGCGCGCTGGCCGGCTGGCTGGCTCTGTTCCTGACACAGCGGCTGGGGGTCAGCCCGGAAACGTCGCTGCTGCTGCTGGCCCTCTACTGGGCGGCATTGCTGGTGGGCCGTGTGGGCGCGCAATGGTTGCTGCCGCGCGTGTCGCACGCCCGGCTGCTGGCCTGCGCTGTGGTGGCCCCGATGTTCGCCTGCCTGGTTCTGCTGCTCACCAACAACCTGTTTGGCGCCACGGTGGGAGTGCTGCTGGCCGGCGGCGGCTTCGCCGTCATCTTGCCGCTTGTCATGGAAAAGATCGGCGACCGCTTTCCCTATTTCCATCCCGGGTTTTTCAACGGCATCTTCTCGCTCGCGCTCACCGGGGGATTGCTGGCTCCCGCCTCGGTCGGCTACTTCGCCCATTACCTGGGAATCGGCGTGTTGATGGGCCTGCCGCTGATCGGCTCGGTCATGGTTCTTCTGTTGTTGTTGCTGATCCTGCTTGAAGACAAGCTCAGCGCAGCCTGAGGACCGCCTGCCCGCCCGGCCCGTCATAAACGAGCTCGATCTTCTTCAAATCCTTGAGCTTGCCCTTCCAATTGAAGTAGATCAGCCCGCTGCGAGCCGAGCCGCCCGGACCGTCCTGCAACGCCAACTCGTGGGCCGCCTTTGCGCCTCTGTCGGCGTAGGTGGACGACTGGTCGGAGGTGGTCTGTGTTCCCGGCCTGCGCCCAGCCGGATCTCCCGGAAATCGCTCCGTGGGCCTGCGGGGAGCGATCACCACTCCGCCGATGCCGCCGCCAACCTGAACGCCCGGCGGGCGGTCGCCAGAGTACTCCGGATTCCGCAGATCGGCGGCGACCATTCCGGCAGTGGCAGGCGCCCACTCCCGCGTCGCGCCGTTTAGCCGCAGCCTGAAGTGGCCGGGTGAAACCGGCAACCCAGGTTTGTCGCTGGGAAACACGGCTACTTCCAACACAAGGTAGTTCGTCGTGTAGAACGACGCATCGTGCTGGCCGGGGGCATCGATGCCGCGGCCGAGGAACTCCGCGCCGAGGGAGGCCCATGCAGCCTTGCCGCTGACCGCGTAGTCTGCCGCCGACGGCTTTGGTTGCGTGCCGGCGCTCAACAAGGGCAGAAACGCCAGCCATACGGCCAGGATCTTCACGGCCTCAGGATACACTGGATACTCATGCGCGCTGTTTTTCACTCACTACTAGTGACGTTGCTCGCCAGTCTCGCGGTTGCGCAGTCTCTGGATGAGTCAGTGGAGGCGATCCTTGCCACGCCGGTTGCGCGCAAGGCCACCTGGGGCGTGCACGTGGTCGACCTGGCAACCGGCCGCACACTCTATGCCAGGAACGCAGGCGTGCCCTTTACGCCGGCATCCAACACCAAGCTGTTCTCCACCGCGCTGGCCCTGGTGCGTCTTGGGCCGGAATACCGCTTCGAAACAAAAGTACTGGGCGCGGCCCCGGACCCAGCAGGCCGGATTCAGGGCGATCTCCGCTTGATCGGCGGGGGCGACACTACCCTTTCGGCGCGGATCGTGCCGTACCAGAAGGGGCCAATCGAGGGCGATCCGCTGCACGGATTGGCCGCCCTGGCCGATGAGGTCTTGGCCCGTGGCGTGCGATTTGTGGCGGGCAACGTTGTCGGCGACGATACCTTGTGGCCGTGGCAGCCGTACCCGGACGGCTGGGCCGCGGGCGACCTGGCTTGGGAATACGGCGCTGCGGTCAGCGCCCTTACCCTGAATGACAACGCGATCTCCATCACGGTCCGGCCCGGCAAGACGCCGGGTGCGCCGGCCGAGGTCTCCGTCAGGCCTCCAGTGGAGCATTTCACCTTTCATGTCACCCTCAAGACGGAGGCAGGGGCGGAACGCAAGATCAACTTCGACCGGGCTCCCGGGTCGAGCGTGGTCGAGATCAGCGGCACGGTTCCCCCGAACTCGCCGGCCGTTTCCCAGTTGATCGCTGTGGAAGACCCCGCCCGGTTCGCCGCGGAGGCATTCATCATGTTGTTGCGGGCTCGCGGGATCACCGTGGGCGGGACGGCCAGAGCCGCTCATCGCGCGGCCGGCCAGCGCTACGCTCCTGCGGCTGGTACGGTCTTGGCCCGGCGGCTTTCGCCCCCTCTGCTCGAAATCGCCCGCGTGGTGGATAAGGTGAGCCAAAATCTGCACGCCGAGATCCTGTTGCGCGAGGTGGGCCGGGTCAGGAGAGGCGAAGGGACCGCCGCCGCGGGCCAGAAGGAGATGGAGGAGTTCCTCGTCGGCCTGGGGATTGAGAAGCTGGACTTCTCACTGGAGGATGGCTCCGGGCTCTCCCGCCGGACCTTGATCAGCCCCACCGCCATCACCTCCTTGCTCAGGTACATGGATCAGAGCCCGCACGGGGATGCATTCTGGAGCCTGCTGCCTGCGGCCGGCGAAGACGGAACCCTGTCTGCGCGCTTCCGTGGCGTGGAGGGCGCTTCCACCATCCGCGCCAAAACCGGCACAATCAGTCACGTGGCGGCGCTTTCGGGCTACACGGGTCCGAATGGCAGCCGCCGGCTGGCGTTTTCCATCATCGCCAACGGCGCCACCGGTCCCGCGGCCGACATCCGCGCCCTGATTGATAGAATTGCTATAGCGGTCATGCGCGAAGGACAACGATAACTATGCCCATCTATGAGTACGCTTGCCAGGAGTGCGGGACGAAGTTTGAGAAGTTGATCCGGCGCCAGGCGGACCTTGACGATTTGACATGCCCGTCGTGCGGAGAGTCCCGGCTGGCCAGGCAGTTGTCCACCTTCGCTCCTCAGATGGGCGCTTCCAAGTCGCCTGCACCCGCAATGTGCCCTTCGGGCGGCATGTGCCCCACTCCGGGGAAGTGCGGGATGAACTAGCGGGTCGACTGCCTATCTTTAGATTGCTTCCAATGGTCAGGGGGCTTGACTTTCGCTAACTATTCGCCAAGAATATGGGCATGGCTCTCACGCCGAGGCAAAAAGAAGTACTTGACTTCCTAGTCGAGTATACGGAACGGCAAGGTTACAGCCCGAGCTTTGACGAAATCGCTCGGGGCCTGCAGTTGGCATCACTAGCCACCGTCCACAAGCACATCACCGCCCTGGAACAAAAGGGGTATCTCAAACGGCGCTACAACGAGAGCCGGTCGATCGAAGTGTCGGCCGACTACCGCATGGCGGAGCGTGAGCGCGTTCACGGCGTCTCTTCCGCGCCGGCAGAGGTACCGCTGTTGGGCAGGATCGCCGCCGGCGCGCCTGTCGAAGCCGTGGCTTCGCCGGAGACGCTGAACTTCGCTGACTTCGCCAAGTCCGCTGAGACCTATGCCCTGCAGGTGAAAGGGGACTCGATGATCGAGGACCACATCTGCAGTGGCGATTTTGTGCTCGTGGAACGGACACCGAACGTCCGCGACGGTGAAATTGTCGTGGCGCTGGTGGACGGGATGGAAACCACGCTCAAGCGGTTCTACCGGGAACCGGAGGGCATGGTCCGGCTCCAGCCGGCAAACAGCTCGATGGAGCCCATTCGCGTGTCCGGCGATAGGCTGGAACTGCAGGGCCGCGTCTTGGCAGTTCTTCGGAAGTATCGCTAGCCGGCCTGGCGCCTGGCTCGCACGATCTCAACCGCGCGAAGCCAGTCCTGGTGTGCCTGTCCGTGTGAGGCCCCGCGTTTGAGCCAGAGCATATAGGCTTCGTGGGCTATTTCTGCCTTGTGGAGGGTCTCATCGAAGACGGGAGACGGCGGTTCCTGCGCTGTGGGTACGCTACGGCGGGCGGCCGTTTTCCGGGCCGGCGCCTTGTGGGTGGCGGCGGTGGACTTCGTTGAAGAGGAGTTGCGGCGCTTGGCTGGGGCGGCGGAACCCTCGGCGGGTTTGGTCGCGGTAGTTTCGGTAACGGTCTTCTTCTTGGACGGCATACTGAGATCTTCCTCCGGAACTGAGAATCTGGCGTGACTACTGAGTCGCTGTTCTGTGTCGCATGGGCGGGGGGCCTGCGGCCTGCCTGCAAGAACGCGATGACGCCCCTTCGTGGGGGCAAAGACACCTTCCCTGGCCTGTAGGTGACGGGGGCGGGAAGCTCTTTTCATTATAGCGCTCCTGTCGAGGCGTGGGCGCCGGCGGCAAAACGGATATCCTTGTTCTGTATGATCGGAGTGCGATTCACGTGCCAGCCCGGCTGCACCAGTTGCTGTGACCTGCAGGGGTTTGTCTATCTGAGTGAAGAGGACCTGGTGCGGGCCGCCGGTTTTCTGGGTCTGGATCCGGCCGAGTTCGAAAACCGGTATGTCTATCGCACCCGTCGTCTCATCCGGCTGCGCAAGCCGGCTGGCCGCCAGTGTCACTTCTTGATCGATGGAGGATGCTCCATCCATCAGGCCAAGCCGACCCAGTGCCGCCTGTTTCCGTTCTGGCCGGAGCTGTTGGAATCGGCGCGCGCCTGGGAGCGCACAGCGCGCCGATGTCCGGGCATCGGCAAAGGCAATCTGATCCAAATCGGCACAGCCCATGAGACGGCCTCCGAAATGAAACGCGCCTACCCCTCGATGTACGAGGAATAGAGCCGGCTCTCGGGCGGGCTCTGAGCTACTAGTTCCAACCACTTGGCGCTGCCGTGCATCTCGGGGCGGCATTGGCACGGCTCCTGCATGAGAACGAAGCCAGGAAGCTCGCGCCGGTATGTTCTCCAACATCTCCAATCGAATCGAACATTACATGGACCTGCTGGCTCATCGGCAGAAGATGGTTGCCGCCAACATCGCCAATGCCGATACTCCCGGCTATCGGACGCGCGATCTCGACTTTCAATTTGAGTTCATGTCTCTGCCGCCGGGGGACAGCCCACGAGCGATCGCGCCAGGCGGTCTGACGGTGAAAAACGACGGCAACGATGTGAGCCTGGACCGCGAGTCGCGGCTGCTTGCGGAAAACGCCCTGCGGTTCAACGTCGCCAGCAACCTGCTGAAAGGCGAAATCCGGCTCATGAAGAAGGCAATCGAGGAGGGACGCGGCGGATGAGCCTGTTCAATCTTTTCTCCGTGAGTGCGTCTGGAATGGCGGCGCAGAGAGCGCGTGCCGAGGCCATCGTGGAGAACCTGGCCAATGCGGAGACCACACGCACGCCGGACGGCGGGCCCTACCGGCGCAGGGATGTTGTTCTGGCGCCGGAGGCCCAGGAGTCCCCCTTCGCCGCCGTGTTCCAGACGGAATTGAATGCCGGTTCCATGGGCGTTGGGGTGGTGGAGATGCGGGAAGACAGCCGCCCGCCGGACGTTCGCTACCAGCCCGGGCATCCTGACGCGGACGACCGGGGCTACGTCTCCTATCCACACATCAATCCCGCCGAAGAGATGGTGGACCTGATGGGCGCTGCGCGCGGCTACCAGGCGAACGTGGCGGCCATCAGCGCAGCCAAAGACATGGTGGCGAGGTCGATCGATCTGATGCGGTAGGCGGGTGCCTGCGATGCTGAATTCGATTCCATCCATCCAGCCTCCGGACCTCATCGCACCCGCACGCGCGGTTGCGCGAGTTGAACCCGGAGCTTTCCAGAGTGTGATCGGCCAGGCGATGAGGACCGTGGATTCGCTGCACGCCCAGTCCAGCGCATCCATCGAACGTTTTCTCAGCGGGGAGGGCGAGGATCTGCATCGCGTGGCGCTGGAGCAGCAGCGGGCGACTGCGGCTCTTGACCTGTTCCTACAGGTTCGCAACAAGGTGGTCCAGGCCTACCAGGAAGTGATGAGGATGCAGGTCTGAGGGCGCGCCGCCGCCTGAGCCAGACAGCCGCACATGAACCAGATCACCGCCCTCATCAGCGCCCTTTCCTTGCGGCAGAAGATCACCCTCCTGCTGGCCGCCGCGGCTACGGTCGCAGCCATCGCGTGGGGCATGCATTGGAATCGCCAGCGGGACTTGAAACCGCTGTTCCTGAGCGTTGCCGCCGAGGATGCAGCGCCGATGGTGGAAAAGCTCCGCTCCGCCAATGTGGCGTTCAAGGTGGCCGACAACGGCAACATCCTTGTGCCCTCCGAACAGGTGGCCGAATTGCGGCTCGACATGGCGGCGGCTGGGCTGCCCCGTAGCGGCAGGATGGGCTTTGAGATCTTCGACAAGACCAACCTCGGCACAACCGACTTCGCCGAGCACATCAACTTCCGGCGCGCCATCGAGGGCGAGCTCGAGCGCAGCGTGGTGTCGCTTTCGGAGGTGGAACGCGCGCGCGTCCATGTGACGTTTTCCAAAGATTCGGTCTACCTGGACAATCGCCAGCCCGCCAAGGCCAGCGTGCTGGTGAAGTTGCGCCCGGGCGCCCGGCTCTCTCCCCAGCATGTGCAGGCCATCCAGCACCTGGCGGCCAGCGCGGTGGAAGGACTCAGGCCGGAGGCAGTCTCGATCCTGGACATGTCTGGAAATCTACTCGGCCGGCCTCGTCGCGACCTCGACCCGGAAGCGGGCGCTTCAGCCGTCGCGCTGGAGTACCGGCAAGGGTTGGAGAAGGACTACATCGCCAAAGTCCGGGCGACCCTTGACCCCCTGCTGGGCGAGGACAAGTATCGGGCAGGCGTCAGCATTGAATGCGATTTCACCAGCGGCGAGCAGAGCGAGGAGACATTCGACCCGGACCGCTCCGTGATGTCCACCACACAGAAGAGCGAGGATCTCAGCTCGGCAGCGGCGTCAGGCGGCGTACCCGGGACGGCTTCCAATCTTCCGCGGCCAGTTCCCAGGGGCGGCGCAGGTCCAGGCGGGGTTTCGCGCAAGACCGAGAACACCTCGTATCTAGCCAGCCGCGTGGTGCGCCACCTGAAACTGCCACAAGGCGCCATCAAGCGCCTTTCGGTCGCCGTGCTGGTGGATCACGGCCTCCGGTGGGAAGGAGAAGGCGCCAAGGCTCGTCGCATTTTGGAGCCTCCGCCGCCGGAGAAGCTCAAAGTCGTCCGTGACGTGCTGGCTGGGGTGGTGGGTTTCAAACAGGAGCGCGGCGACCAGATCCTGGTGGAGACCCTGCCATTCGAAGCCACGCTGACCGCTCTGCCGCCGGAGGGCGTTGGGGCGCGGCAGGGCTCCGCGCCGCAGACAGACCAGCTTCCGGCTTGGCTCCGGCCTCTGCTGAACAAAGCTCCTCTGGCGGTGTGGGGTGCGGCGGGAGCCGCGCTGGTGGTGGTATTTGCGTTGATCGCATTCATGTTGTTCCGCCGCCTGCCTCGCCGGGCGGCTGTGGCACAAATGACGCCGGCGCTCGCCCAGGGAAAACGCGATCAGGCGCAGATTTCCGCGGCCGGCCAGGATGGGGGCTTTGAGGACAAAGCGATGGCCAAGCTGAAGGAGAACCAGGCTGAGCGGGAACGGCTGGAGCGTGAGACTCTGGCCTCCCTCACGATTGCCTCACACACGAAGAAGTCCGAGGTGCTCAAGAAAGTGATCACCGAAGAAGCCAAGAAAGATCCGGCAGCAACCGCCCAATTGCTGCGGACCTGGATCACCGAACAGAACTGAGATGATCACCAACACACTGGCCAATCGCGAGCTGGAGGGACCGAAGCACAGCGGCGCGCAGAAAGCGGCCGTCCTGATGGTCACCCTGGGCGAGCAGACCAGCGCCGAAGTTCTCAAGCACCTGGACGAAGAGGAAGTTGCCATCATCGGCAAGGCGGTAGCCCGCATCCCAGCCATCAGCGGGGAGGACGCCGAGGCCATCCTGGACGAGTTCTACCAGATGTCGGTAGCCCAGGACTACGTCCTGAAAGGGGGCATCGACTATGCCCGTAAGATGCTGGTCACGGCCTTCGGCCCTGACACGGCACGTAAGATCATTGAGCGGCTGACCAAGGTGCTGGGCCACGAGGCGGCCAGCTTCGACGCCCTGCAGAAGGCCGATCCCCAGCAATTGGCCAAGTTCATCCACAGCGAGCATCCGCAGACCGTCGCGCTGATCCTGAGCCACCTGAGCTCCTCGCAGGCGGCAGGTCTGCTCTTTTCGCTCCCTTCGGACCTGCGGGCCGACGTGGCTCTGAGGATGGCCAACCTCGACCAGATCTCGCCCGAAATCATCTCCAAGATCGCCGGTATCATCGGCCAGAAACTCAAGGCTTTGGGCGAACTGAGCAGGGAATCCTATGGCGGCGTGCGCGCCGTGGCGGAGATGTTCAACCGGCTGGATTCGGTCACCAGCAGGGGCATCCTGGACCACATTGAACAAAACGACCCCACCCTGGCTGAAACCATCCGCCACCTGATGTTCGTCTTTGAGGATCTGCTGCTCATCGACCAGATGGGTATTCAGGAGGTGCTCGGCCGCATCGACCGCAAGGTTCTGACGGTGGCACTAAAGGGCACCAGCGACCAGCTGAAAAACCACTTTCTGCAATGCATGTCGCAACGCGGAGCGGAGATGCTGCGGGAAGACATGGACGCTCTCGGGCCCATCAAGATCAAAGAAGTGGAAGCGGCGCAGCAGCAGATCATCGCCGTTGTCCGGCAATTGGAGACCGAAGGCGTGGTCAACCTGAAGGGCACCGTGGGTGAGCAATACGTGGTGTAGTACATGCCATCGAAGATCATCAAAGCCGGCGCGGAGGAGCAGTTGGGGGCGATCCCCTGGACCTGGCGCCGGGGAGCCGCGGCCCGAGAAGCGGCGAGGCCCTCACAATCTGCGGCGCAGCGCGAAATCGCCGCCGTGGAGCAGTCCCAGGAGACCGAACGCCGGATTCGCGAGGAGGGTGAGCGCGCCTTCCGGCGAGGGGAAGCCGCGGGTCGACAGGCGGCCGCCAGCGAACTGGAAGCCGCTTTGGTCCGCCTGGCGCGTTCCGTCGAAGCGCTGGCCGGTTGCCGGGCACGGTACTGCCGTGACGCGGAGCGCGATGTGGTGGCCATGGCTTTGGCGGTGGCCAAGCGTATTCTCCGACGGGAGGTGCAAATCGACAGCGGTGCCCTGTTGGGGCTGGTGCGCGCCGCCTTCGACAGCGCATCGATGCGGGATGTCACAGAGGTTCGCGTCCACCCCTCGTTCGCCGCGGCGCTCACTTCCCACCTGGCGGCCATCGGCGCGCCGCAGTCGATCACCGTCAAGGCGGACGCAACATTGGAACAGGGCGCGGTGCTGGTGGAAACCACCCACGGCACGATCGACGCCTCGGCCGAAACGCAATTGGACGAGATCGGGCGCGGGTTCGCCAGCCTGCCGCCCGGCCGGGGGAGCAGTAGGTGAACGAACGATTCGATCCTTCTCCCTACCTCCGGACCCTGGAGTCGCTCACAACGGTTCGATCCTGCGGCGAGGTGACTCGCACCACCGGGTTGCTGATTGAAAGCCGCGGCCCGCACGCCGGGGTGGGGGAGTTCTGCGAGGTCCTTACACGCTCCGGACGGAGCTTCCGCGTGCAAGTCATCGGCTTTCGCGACGGCCGGTTGCTCTCCATGCCTCTGGAGGAGACCGGCGGTCTCGGCGCCGGCGACCCCGTCATAGCCCGCCCGCTGGCGGCCCGCGTGGCCGCCTCCAACGCGATGCTCGGCAGAGTTCTGGATGGCTTCGGCGAGCCCATTGATGGCGGGCCGGCGATCGAGGCCGAGGAGTTCCGCGATATTTACGCCTCCCCGCCTGGACCGCTGGAGCGCGAGCCCATCGGCGAGCCTTTGGCCACTGGCATCCGAGCCATCGACGGTTTCCTCACCTGCGGCCGCGGACAGAGAATCGGAATCTTCGGCGGCAGCGGCGTCGGCAAGAGCACTCTGCTCGGTTCGCTGGTCCGCCACCACAACGCCGATGTCGCCGTGGTGGCGCTGATCGGTGAGCGCAACCGCGAGGTGCGGGATTTCATTGAGAACGAACTAGGACCGGAAGGCATGCGGCGCGCCGTAGTGGTGGCCGCCGCCTCCGACCGGCCTTCGCCCGTGCGCGTGCGGGCCTGCTTTGTGGCCCTGGCCCTGGCCGAGTTCTTCCGCGACCAGGGCAAGGACGTGCTCCTGGTGGCCGATTCGGTCACAAGGCTGGCCATGGCGCAGCGCGAAATCGGCCTCGCCGGCGGCGAGCCGCCCAGCCAGAAGGGCTACACGCCCAGCGTTTTCCAGATGCTGCCACGCGTCTTCGAGCGCGCCGGGCGTTTCCAGCGCGGCTCCATCACCGGGTTTTTCACTGTCCTGGTGGAGGGCGACGACATGAACGAACCCATCGCCGATGCCGTGCGCGGCATCCTCGACGGCCACATCGTGCTCTCGCGGGCTCTTGGCCACGCTGGCCACTACCCCGCCATTGACGTGCTCCAGTCGGTTTCCCGGCTGGCTTCGCGCGTCGGCGCCGAGCAGGCCGAACCGGCCCGCCGTATTCGCGAGACGCTCTCCATGCTGCAAGCTTCAGAGGATCTCATCCGCATCGGCGCGTATGCCTCGGGCTCCAACCCGCCACTGGACTCCGCGCTCCGGCGCGAGAACCGGATCAAGGACTTCCTGAAGCAGACCCCCGCCGAGCATTCCTCGCTGGAGCAAACCATCGCCGCCCTGCGCGACCTCTCCGAGACCCGATGAAGAGATTCCACTTCTCGCTCGACCGGTTGCGCGCCTGGCGTCAAACCCAGTTCGAGCGCGAAGAAGCGCGCCTGGCCGCGCTGCTGGCCCAGTTCGAGGAACATCGCCGGCGGCGGGAAGGCCTGCGCGCCCAGGAAGCCGTTTCGCTCGCCGCAATCCGCGCCAGCCGCGTGGTCAATGTCGAAGAGTTGCAGACCCTCGACGCGTTCCGGCGTTGGGTTAGCCGCGAGGAGACCCGGATCCGGTCAGAAGAAATGGGCCTGGGCTCCAGAATCGCCGAACAACGCGGAGTCGTGGTGGAAGCGCGCCGCAAGGTAGAGGGGCTGGACCGGATCAAGGAGAAGCGCCTGCATGCGTGGCGGAAGGAGGTGGACCGGGAGACCGAGCTAGCCGTCGCCGAGCTCGTCATCGCCCGTTGGAATTCGGCCTAAGCGCCCGGTTTGCCGGACTGGAGGAACTTCAGGAACTCCGCCTCGTTCTTGGTCAAGCCGGCAAAGGAGGCGACCACGCTCCCGCCCGGATCAAAGACGGCATAAAAGGGAATCGCCACGGTCTGGAACAGCGACTCCTGCCGCTTCTGGTTGGCTTCGCTGGCCGCATCCGTGCCATCGGTGTACAACTCCACCAGCACCATTCCGTCCAACGCGGCGGCGATCTCCGGCCGCGGGAACATGTTGGCCTTCATCCAGTGGCAGTTGGTGCAGGCGTAGCCTGTGAAGGCCACCAACACGCGCTTGTTCTCCGCTTTGGCCCGAGCCAGTGCGCCGTCGAAGTCGTTCTTCAGCCAGCGTGCCGGCGCCTGTGCGCCGGAACTCATCGCCGCACCCTCGGCCGGCGCGGGCACATAGGCCTCCAAATCGCCCAGCCGCCCGCCGAACATGCCTGGCGCCAGGCTCAGGGCGAAGCCCAGCAGCAGGACGCCCAGCAGCAGCCGTCCCACGCCCACCTCATCGTCGCGCTTGATCCCCTCCATGCGCAGGAATCCCAGCAAGTACAGGCCGGGCAAGGCGAACAGAACAACCCACAGGGCCAGGTAGCGTTCCCGCGTGAGAACCCCCCACTGCATCACCTGGTCGATGTTGGCCAGGTACTTCAAGGTGGCCGCCAGGATCAGGAATCCCAGCACCACCTTCACCCGGGACATCCAGCCGCCGCTGCGCGGCATCTTCGCCAGAAACGACGGGAACAGCGCCAGCAGGAAGAACGGCGAGGCCAGCGCCGAGGAGAAGGCCAGCATTCCAAGCGCCGGCCGGAGCTTGTCTCCGCCCACCGAGGCCGCCAGCAGCGTGCCCATGAACGGGCCCACGCATGCGAACGCGGCCAGGCAGAAGGTCAGCCCCATGATCAGCGTCCCCAGGTAGCCGCCGCGGTTGGACGCCATGTTCAACCGGGTGAGCAGACCCGTGGGCAGCGTGATCTCGAACGCCCCCAACATGCTCAGCGCGAATGCCAGCAGGACGACCGAGATCAGCCCGTTCACCCACGGGTTGGACCCCAGCTGCACCACCGCAAACGGCCCCAGCGCAGCGCTCAACCCGAATCCGATGCCGGTGAACAGCACCACAATGCCCAGGCAGAACACCGCCGCCTGCTTTACGGCCTGCAGACGGCTGCCGCCCGCGCCCTGGTTCAGGAAGAACGACATCGTGATGGGGATCATCGGGAAGACGCAAGGCGTGAAGATCGCCGCCAGGCCGAAGCCGATGGCCAGCAGGAGAAAAGCTCCCAGATCCTGCCGCTGGGCTGCGGGCTCCGGGCGCGCGGCCGGCGGGGCCGCCGCGCCGGGCTGGAACAACGCCAGTCCGGCCGGAATGACAGCGGCCGGATTGGGGCTCCCCGGAGAAACTTCCAGCGCGGCGGAGGCGGTTACCTTTTTCGGGGGCAGGCATTCCTTCTCCGTGCAGAGCTGGTAGCGCAACTGCGCGCTCAACTCCAGCGCGCCGGCTGGCGCATCCTGGGCCAGTTCGATGCGCAGCAGGAAGCTCTGCTCGCCGTCATAGGTCTCGGTGTCGATATTGAAATTGGGATCGAAGCTGCGCTTGGCGGGTGGGACGAAGACTTCCCACTTGGCCACAGCGGCGTTGTCCGCCAGCTTGATCGTGGTCGCCGTGGGACCGCCTGTGGGGCCCGGCTTAGGCGTGGTGAGGGAGTACATGTGCCACGGCGGTGTGAGTTTCAGGTTCAGCCGGGCGGTGACGGCCGAGCCGGGCGGGGCCTTCTGCACATCCGGTGTCAGGGTCCAGGTGGCGGGAGACGGTCTCTGCGCGGCCAGCGGCAGCGCGCAGGACAGCAGAATGAACGCCGGGCTAAACCGAAGCCGGGCCGTTCTCCTGCTGCCAACGGTGGATCTCGTTCTCGATACGGTCATTGACATGTTCAGAAGCGGACTCGGTAGCCACGCGGATCGCGTTGCGTATGGCATTGTCGTTCGATCTTCCATGACAGATGATCACCACGCCTTTCACGCCCAGCAGAGGCGCCCCGCCGTACTCGGAGTAGTCCATGCGCTTGCGGAAGTCCTTGAACGCCTGCCGGCTCAGCACCGCCCCGATCTTGCTGGCGATGGTGGCCTCCAGGCTCTCCTTCAGCATGTGCTTGATCACTTCCACCAGGCCCTCGCTGACCTTCAGGGCCACGTTGCCGATGAATCCGTCGCAGACGATCACGTCGGCGTGGCCCGTGTAGAGATCGCGCCCCTCCACGTTGCCGATAAAGTTCAGCGGCATGGTCTTCAGCAACTGCGCGGCCGCTTTGGTCAGGTCGTTGCCTTTGTGCTCTTCCTCACCGATGGAGAGAATCCCCACCCGTGGCGACTGGGTATGAAAGACCAGCCGCGAATAGACCTCGCCCATCAGCGCGAACTGCGCCAGCATGCGCGCCGACGAGTCCACGTTGGCGCCGACGTCCACCAGCACCGCCGGCTTGCCCTTGATGGTGGGAAAGGGGTTGGTCAGAGCCGGCCGGTCCACGCCGGGGATCATCCCCAGAACGGTCTTGGAAATGGCCATCACCGCGCCGGTATTGCCGGCCGAGACCAGGCCGTCGGCCTCGCCGTCCCGCACCAGCCTCGAGGCGATGCGGAGGCTGGAGTCCCGCTTGGTGCGCAGCGCCTTGGCTGGATTGTCATCCATCGTCACCACTTCGCTGGCGTGTACGATCCGGATCGGGAGCTTGCGCCAGCCGTCGTATTTCGACAGCTCGGCTTTCAGCACGTTCTCCTTGCCCACCAGCAGGACGGCGACATCCTGATCGCGGGCCGCACGAACAGCGCCGTGAACCTCGGGAACGGGAGCGTGATCGCCCCCCATTGCATCCACTGCGATGGTGATCATTCAATCCACGGAGTAGGAGCGCTTCGAGCCGTCCAGGCTATTCCTGGACGACCTCAATCACTTCGCGGGTCTTGTACCACCCGCAATGCGGGCAGGCGCGGTGCGGCAGCTTCATTTCATGACACTTCGGGCACTCGCTCAGACCGGCCACTTTCAGTGAGTCGTGCGTGCGGCGTGCGCTGGTACGCCGCTTGGAGTGGCGTCGTTTCGGATTCGGCATTGCTTCCTTCCTGTTAGCCTCTCCCCGCGGAGTGGTCCCGGCTGGGTCGCCGGAGCCCCCAGCCGCGACCGGGAGAAATGACAAGTCTTTTCTATTTTAGTAGATCCGGACGCCTCTTGTCACCGGATCTGCTTCAGGGCGTCCAGCCGGGGGTCTGTTTTCACCGCGGCACAGCCGCATTCCCTGTCGTTGCGGTTGTTTCCGCACACCGGGCAGAGTCCCCGGCAATCGGCCCGGCAGAAGGCTCGCATCGGCAAACTGAGCAGTACGTGTTCGCGGATGGCCTCGCGCAGCTCCACGCCGTCCCCTTCGTAGAACGACAGGTCGATTTCACCCTCTTCCAGATGGACCTCGCCATGCCCCCCGGCCTTCACCGCGGGCCGGTAGAAGAGGTCGAAGTCGCCGTCCACCGGCAAGTGGGCTGGTTCCAGGCAACGGTCACACACGGCCTCGATGCCCGCCGTAACGTGGCCGCGCAACCGGATCTCGCCCAGGGTATTGCGCAGCAACTCCGCCGTCCCCGCCACCTTCAAGTCCCCGTTTTGCTTGAACTCATCCGGAAACTGCACCTCCCCGGGCCGGTAGGACACGTCGAAGTGGATGGGGTGGTGTTCCAGCTCGGTCAATGAAAAGAACATGGCAGGCTCCTGCTCACTCCATGATACCGCCCGCCAGGCCGAGACCTCAGTCTTGTGACGCCGGCAGCCAGCGCCGGATCAGCAGATCGTACAGTCCCGCGCCTACCAAGCCGCCGGCCAGCGGCGCGACGACCGGAATCCACCAGATGCCGCTACCGTCTGTCAGCCCGTTGTTCTTGTAGCCCATGGCCGTCACAAACAGGCGCGGGCCGAAGTCGCGCGCCGGATTGATGGCGTAGCCGTGGAGTTTCCCGAAGGAGATGCCAATGGCCACCACAATCAGCCCGACGACCACGGGCGTCAAGTTGCCCGCTACCGGCTGGTTGCGTTCATCGGTCACGGCGAAGATCAGGAACAGCAGCAGCGCCGTGCCCAGCACCTGGTCGAAGAAACCGGCCGAGAGCGCTTCCGGAAACGCCGGAAAGGTGGTAAACATCCCGGCGGTTTTTTCAAGCAACGGATCGAACTTCTCAATCGCCAGCCTGTAGTTGGAAAAGACCAGTCCAGCGCCTGCCATCGCCCCGAGCACTTGCGCCACGCAGTACGGCGCCACCTTCGCCCACGAAAAACCCCGGAATACGGCCAGGGCCAGCGTCACCGCCGGATTCAGGTGCGCCCCGCTGATCTTGCCCGCCGCATACACACCCAGCGTCACTCCTAATCCCCACCCCAGGACGATATTGGTGTAGCCGCCGTTGACTACTTCGCCCGGCACTCCCGAACCAAACAGCACCACCATGGCGCATACACCGGCGCCAAACAGAAGGATAATCATCGTGCCGGTGAATTCGGCCAGCAGTTCTCCAAGCAAACCATTGCGCATGGGCTAGAGGATACTACTCCGGCAGGGTGTTTTCCAACCAGTTCATCATTTCTTTTTGCAGTTCTAACTTGCCTGCTCCCACCTCCAGGTTCACGTAGCGCACCCCCAAGCGAGCGCAGAGACGCGACATCGAACCGTCGTCCTCGCCTTCAGGGGAGCTTTGCAGCACGACGTTGTACGGACCCTTCGAGAGCAACTTGTAGTCCTCGACGTTCGTCGCCAGGAAGAACTCGTGCGGCTCGGCTCGCCGGGGCAGGGAACCGGCCTGCGAGATCCCTACCTCGTCTTCCGCCGAGTATCCCCGCGCGTTGTTGTGCAAAGCAAACAGCAGTCCGCCCTTCGGGGGCAACAGCGCTTTCACGAGCTTTGGGCGAGCCCGGTCCAGCCAGTCCAGTGCCCGCTGGATCTCCGCATGACTCCATTCCGGGTTGAGCCGCCGGTAACTCTTCTCGGCCCCGGCTCGCGAGTACATCCGGTTGGGATCCAGCACGCCTCCTGCGACCTTCACCAGCCGGTTCCCGCCGGTTACGCTGAAGGCCACCCCGCGCCGGGCGCGCATGTGTTGGGCTAATGCCTCGGCCGCCGTCTTCTCGTCTCCGTGGATGCGCAAGTACCTGCGGCGGGACCGGCCATTCGAGGTTCTTTCGAACTGGATCCCGGCAAGCAGCACCAGCTTGGAGTGGTGCTTTCGCCAGGGGAAGATCGATAAGAGCAGCTCACGCCTGCTCAAGCCTTGTTCTGGTGCAGTTGCCGCGAGCTCTCGAAAGAGAATTCAATCCCTGGCTCGCCGCCGAGGCCCGCTTCAACGAGGCCGCCACGTTGCTCGGCCTGGACGAAGGACTCCAAAAGGTCCTCAAGAGCCCCGCCATGGAGATGACCGTGCACATTCCGGTCCAGATGGACGACGGGCGGTTGGAGGTATTCACCGGATACCGGGTGCAGCATTCGCTGGCGCGCGGCCCGGCCAAAGGGGGCATCCGGTTTGCTCCCGACGTCACGCTGGATGAAGTCCGAGCTCTGTCGTCCTGGATGACCTGGAAGTGCGCCGTGGTCAATATTCCGTTCGGCGGCGGCAAAGGCGGCGTCATTTGCGACCCGGCCATCCTGTCGCAGAGCGAGTTGGAGCGCATCACCCGGCGTTACACGGCCGAACTGATCGACGTCATCGGGCCGGAGCGCGATGTGCCCGCGCCGGACATGAACACCAATGACCAGACCATGGCCTGGATCATGGACACCTACTCGATGCACAAGCGGACCACGGTCACCGCCGTGGTCACCGGCAAGCCGCTGAACCTCGGCGGTTCGCGTGGCCGTGTGGAGGCCACCGGCCGCGGCTGCATGATTGTCACCCTGCAAGCCCTGCGCAAGTTCCACATTGAACCCTCTCAGGCCAAAGTCGTGGTACAGGGCTTCGGCAACGTCGGAGGCAAGGCCGCGCGGCTGATGCACAAGGCGGGCATGAAGATCATCGCGGTGATCGAGTTCGACGGCGCCGTCTATAACGCAAACGGCATCGATCCCGACGCGCTGGAAAAGCACCGCCGCGAGACCGGCTCCATCACGCACTTCCCCGGCGCGGAAAGCATCGACAAGAACGAAGCGATGTTCCTGCCCTGCGATGTGCTGGTGCCGGCCGCCAAGGAGAACGTCATCGATTCGCGCAACGCCCATAAGCTCCAGGCCAGGATCATCTGCGAGGGCGCCAACGGCCCCACCACAGCGGAAGCCGACAAGATCCTCAACGAAAAGGGCATCTTCGTCATCCCCGACATCCTGGCCAACGCCGGCGGCGTCACTGTCTCCTACTTCGAGTGGGTGCAGGACCGCCAGGGCTATTTCTGGAACGAGCAACTGGTGAACGGCCGCCTGGAGGAGATCATGGTGAACTCCTTCAAGGATGTCGTCGATTACGCCGAGCGCCACTCGGTTCACAACCGCACCGCCGCTTACATGCTCGCTCTGGACCGCGTCGCCTTCGCCATCAAGCTGCGCGGCATCTACGCCTGACCATGCTCTTTGTTCCGGGGCTTTAGCCCGGGATTTCACGCGCTTTTTCCCAGGGCTCCACTCGCTTTGTCCCGGGGCTCCTGCGCCGGGCTCACGCGATCTGTTCCGACGCTTCCGCCTCCTGGATAGTCGGGCGAAGTTTCACCCATATAAGTGACGGCGCTCTTCGAGCGCGTGGTGTAATGTGGGATCATGACTGCGCCGAGAAAGCCCAAGGCGCTGCGGTCGACAACCGCCTCCAAGGAGACCGAACTACAGTCGCAGGCGGGAGAGTGGTACCCGACACGCATTCTGCCCTACCGCACACTGGAGGGCGAGACCGAGGGTGCGGTGGTCACCTTTGCTCACATCACGGCTCGGAAACAGCCCGAAGAGACCGTGCGGATGTCCGACCGCCGTTTGGCAACGCTCGTCCTGGATTCGCATGACGCCATGACGATGCAGGATTTGGAGGGCCGAATCCTCGCCTGGAATCCGGCGGCGGCAAAAATGTACGGCTGGAGCGAAACTGAGGCGTTGGCCATGAATGTTCGAGAGTTGATCCCTCAATTGCAGCGTCACGAGGAGTTGGATGTGGTCCGGCGCCTCAGCCGCTCTGAGATCCTGGAGCCTTACCGCGCACAGCGTCTCACCAAGGATGGCGCGACAATGGACGTGATGTTGACCGCCACTGCCCTGTTGGATCACTCAGGGAAGGGGTACGCCGTTGCCGCCACGGAGAGGCTGCTGGAAGGGGGGCGCCGTGGGTGATCCTCAAGTGCCTCCCGATGACCCCGCCGGCCTGCGCCGGCGCGCCGAAGCGAAGGCGCAAGGTAGACCTGACCTTTCGCCGGAGCAACTCCAGCGCTTGTCGCCTGAAGAGATCCAGAGGCTGGTCCACGAGCTTCAGGTCCACCAGATCGAACTCGAAATGCAGAACGAGGAATTGCGCCGTACGCAGGCAAGTCTGGAAGAATCGCGCGCATCTTATGTGGACCTCTATGATCTCGCCCCGGTTGGCTACTGTAGCGTTGACGAGTCGGGCAGGATCGCCAAGGCCAATCTCACCGCCGCCGTCCTGCTCGGCGTGGACAGAAGTGACCTGGTGTCGAATCCGTTTGTCCGTTCTGTCGTCGCCGAAGACCAGGACACCTTTCACCTCCAGCACAAGCAGTTCCTTGAAACTGGCGCAGCGCAGGCCTTCGAGGTTCGTCTGCTGCGAACAGACTCTTCTTACTTTTGGGCGAGGCTGGAGGCAAATGTAACTCGGGACGCTGGCGGTATGCCGGTGTACAACATGGTGATCAGCGACATCACTGAGCAAATGCAAAAGGACGCGGCCCTGGCCCGAAGCCGCACGGAGTTGCAGGCCATCTACGACAATGCGCCGGTGATGATGTGCATAGTCGAGGCCAACTTGGATGTCCTCTACGCCAACCGGTCTTTCATGTCATTCATGGGCGCCTCTGCGGGTGATCTGGTAGGCGGCCGGGTGGGCGGTATCGTTGGCTGTATCGAGCCGAGGAACGATCCTGGCGGTTGCCTCTTCGGCATCAATTGCGAGGATTGCCGGTTACGGCAGGCCCTGGTCGACACCTTCACAACCGGTCTCCCCCATTTCAACGTCGAACACCAAACAACACTGCAGCGGGCCGGCAAGCGGCGGACGGTGACGCTGCTGGCGTCTACGGCGCTTCTTCCCGGCACGCGCGATCCACAACTGTTGCTGTGCCTTCAGGATATTACCGCGCGAAAGCAGGCGGAAGAGCAGAAAGAGCGGCTGCAAGCCCAGTTGGCAATGGCGCAAAGGATGGAATCCATCGGCCGGCTGGCTGCGGGCATCGCACACAACTTCAACAACCATCTCACTGTGATCAACGGATACGCAAACCTGCTCCTGAGTCAGATGCAGCCCACCAACCCGCATTTTCATCCACTCACCGAAGTCTTGCAGGCCGGTGAACGATCCGCCGACCTTGTCAGGCAGTTGCTCGCGTTTAGCCGCAAACAGGTCCTGCGCCCCGAGGTCATCAGCTTGGATAGCACCGTCAACCAGTTGGAACCGATGCTGCGCCTTCTTTGCGGCGCCAACGTCGAGTTGCACTTCAGGTTTGGCGCCGCCTCTTTCCCCGTGCTGGCCGACCGGTCTCAGGTCGAGCAGGTGGTGCTGAACCTTGTTGTCAACGCCTGCGATGCCATGCCCGACGGCGGCACGCTTTCGATCGAGACCGCACTTCGCCCTTTGGAGGGAATTTGCCACTGGTGCCAGGCGGAGGTCAGGCCCGGAGCCTATGTCGAGTTGAGCGTGAGGGACACCGGCACAGGCATGTGTAGCGAGGTGCTGGAGAAAGCCTTCGAGCCCTTCTTTACCACTAAGGCCGTGGGAGAGGGATCGGGACTCGGCTTGTCGACTGTGCAGGGGATCGCACTGCAGTCCGGAGGGCACGTCGACGCGGAGAGCGAACTAGGCAAGGGGTCCGTGTTCCGCGTCTACTTTCCCGTTGCTGAGCCACCGGCGGCGATAGCGAGCCTCAGGCAGGAGTCCGGGACGGCATCCGGCACGGAGACCATTCTGCTGGTGGAAGACCACGCAGACGTCCGCCGGCTGATCGCATCCACGCTGGAACGCCACGGCTACCTGGTAGTGGAAGCGGCTGGCGCCGATGAAGCTTTGGAGCGGAGTAAACTCCAACGAGTGGACCTGCTCCTGACCGACATGGAGATGCCGAAGGTGAGCGGAGTAGAATTGGCACGCCGCCTCAGTGCCGCGCTCCCCGGGGTGAAAACATTGTTCATCTCCGGGTACTCGGAGGACTTGATCGATCTCGGCAGGGAAGCGGTCCCGAGTTCCAAGTTCCTCCAAAAACCGTTTGCGCCGGACATGCTGGCTCTCAAGGTGCGCGAGGCGCTCGACCATCCCTGACCGTTCCGGCCCTTCTGTCAGAGAGCGGACCTCTTCCACCCTCCGCAGGCCTGCTCCAGGTGGGAGGCCACCGCCAGCGCGACATGCTCCTTCCAAGGCGCCGCAACAATCTGAACATTGATCGGCAGCCCCTCGGTGGACTCGCCGCACCGGACCACGACGCCCGGGCAGCCGCTCAGGTTGTGGGCGATGGTGTAGGAATAGGCCGGCAGATCGAACCTGGATTCCCCGTGCGGCAACGCCGGGAAGGCGTTCACCGGGCACAACAGCGCGTCGTAGCGCTGGAAGAATTCCAGCACTCTCATGCGGTACACGTCCCTGCGCACCAGCAGGGAGCCGAACTCCGAGCCGGAGATCGCTCGCTGTTGAAACAGCTCCAGTGTGCTGCGCAATAAAGGCGACATCTCAGTAGTTCCGGACATTCTCAGCAGTTCACGCAGGCCGGCGCCGCCGTCAGCCGCGATCAAGCCCATGAAGATGTCATGGCAATCGGCCGTGCCGCCGGGGATGTTTTCCTCGACGACCGCTCCCGATTCCGCAGCCTGCCGTGCGGCCCGCTCGACTGTGGCTGCCGTTTCTGCCGTGCAGGGCTCAATCCCGTTGTGGGTGTGGAAGGCAATTCGCAGTTTGGCCAGCCGGACCTCGTCTGGGTTGCCGAGCGCGGCGTCCACGACGCTCGCATCGATCATGTCCGGTCCCGCGATCAACGGCAAGGTCAGCGCCAGGTCTTCGACAAATCGCGCCATCGGCCCTGCCGTCGAGGCGAGAGTCACCACCCCGAAAGGCCCCGGGAAGTAGCCGGTAAGCGGGACGCGCCCCAGCGTGGGCTTCAAACCGGCGATGCCGTTGTAGTGCGCAGGCAGCCGGATGCTGCCGCCCAGATCGCCTCCCACTTCGAAAGGAGAGCAGCCGCTGGCGATGGCCGCTCCGCCTCCGCCCCCGCTACCTCCGGCCGAACGGGAAGTCAGGTACGGATTCGACGTGCGCCCGTAGATGAGATTGTCGGACTCAAACGCGAAGGAAAACTCTGGCAGGTTCGTCACGCCGATCGGGATGGCTCCGGCCCGCTTCATGCGGACGATCACGGTGGCATCCTGCTGCGCGACGAAGCCTTTGCGTCCCAGCGTGCCGCCCGTGTTGATCAGGCCGGCGCAGTCCCATGCGCCCTTCACCGACATGGGCACGCCATGCAGCGGGCCGGTTTCGTCCCCACGGGCCAACGCTTCATCGGCCGCTCTCGCCGAAGCCACAGCAGACTCCGCGGCCAGTTCGACAACGGCGTTGATGCTCGGGTTCACTTCCGCGATCCGGTCGAGATGCGCCCCAATCAACTCCGCCGATGAAACCTCCTTTCGGCGCACCATAGCCGCCATTCGCTTCAACGAAAGAAACACAAGGTCGTCCATCGCATCAATGATAGCGTCCGCGGGCATCTTCACCCTGCGTCCCGCCCCTCGCTTTGTCTACCCTATGTAGGTGGCCGGTGAACCCTCAACGCCCCTGATGCGGCAGTACCACGCGGCGAAACAGCAGGCGCCCGGCGCGCTGCTCATGTTCCGCCTCGGCGACTTCTTCGAGCTCTTCTTCGAGGACGCCATCACCGCCGCTCGCGAGCTCGAAATCACCCTCACCTCGCGCAACAAGGAAAAGGGCGAGCCCGTCCCCATGTGCGGCGTATCCGCGCATTCGGTGGAAAACTACATCGCGCGCCTCATTCAGAAAGGCTATCGCGTCGCCATCTGCGACCAGATGGAGGATCCGCGCTTCACCAAGAAGATCGTCCGCCGCGAGATCACGCGCATCGTCACGCCCGGCACCGTGACCGAGTCCGCGCTGCTCCGGTCGCATGAGAACAACTACCTCGCCGCCGTCGCCGTCAAAGCCGGCCGCGCCGGCCTCGCCTATGTCGACATCTCCACCGGCGAGTTTCGCGCTACCGAATTGCCCGCGCCCGAGGCCGCTCCGGCTCTGGAGCAGCTCAACGTGCGCGAACTGCTTGTGTCTGATACCGACGGCGACGCTCCATCCGGACGCTGGATCCAGACCAAAGTGGAAGCCTGGACCTTCTCCGCCGACCATGCCGCTCAAAGCCTGCGCGATCACTTCCGCCTGCTCACCCTCGATGGCCTCGGCCTCGCCGAACGCCGGCTCGCAGTCTCAGCCGCCGGAGCGCTGCTGGCCTATCTCAAGGAGACGCAAAAGTCGGCCCTTTCGCACCTCGACGGGCCTTCCTATTACGAGGGCGCCGGTGCCATGCTGCTGGACGCCGTCACCGTGCGCAACCTGGAGCTGGTCGAGCCGATGTTCTCCGCCGATCTCGACGCGCGCCAGGAGTCCACGCTCCTCTCCGTTCTCGATCTCACCCGCACCGGAATGGGCGGACGTCTGCTGCGCCGCCGCCTCCTCCGCCCCGAACTCGAACTCACCGAGATCGAAGCGCGCCTCGACGCCGTCCAATGGCTGAAGGACGCCACCATCCCGCGCACCCGCCTGCGCGACACGCTCGGCGGCATGCTCGACATCGAGCGGCTCCTCTCGCGCATCACCGTCGGCACAGCTTCCCCTCGAGATCTGCTCGGCCTGGGCCGCACGCTGGCGAAGATCCCTGCGTTGCGCGCCGCGCTGGAGGGCGACTTGCCCGCGCGCCTCGCCCTCGTCTTCCAGCAACTTGACGACGTTGCCGAAGTGCGCGACGCCATTCTTTCGGCCATCGCCGACGAGCCGCCGCCCAATCTGGCCGACGGCGGTGTAGTGCGCTCCGGCTACCATGCGGCTTTGGACGAATTGAGGCACCTGGCCACCAACGCCCGCCAGATCATCGCCGCCATCGAGGCGCGCGAGCGCGACCGCACCGGCATCGCCAGCCTCAAGGTCCGGTTTAACAATATCTTCGGCTTCTACATCGAGATCTCGAAGTCCAATCTCCACCTCGCGCCCGCAGACTACGAGCGCAAGCAGACGCTGGTCAACGCCGAACGGTTCACCACGCCAGAGCTCAAGGAACTGGAGGCCAAGGTCCTGACCGCCGAAGAGAAGGCGCTGGACCTCGAACGCGAGATCTTCGCTCAGGTGCGGGACGCCGCCGCCGCCCAGGCTCCCCGCATCCGCGCCACCGCAGCCGCCGTCGCCGAGATCGACTTTCACAGTGCGCTGGCCCAGGCGGCGTTGGACAACCGCTATTCGCGCCCTCGCTTCTCCTCCGATGGCTCCATGCTTCAACTGGCCGCCTCGCGCCATCCCGTCATCGAAAAGCTCACCGAGCGCGACGCCCAGCGCTTCATTCCAAACGACCTCTACCTCGACCGCACCACCGCCCGGGTCGCCCTCATCACCGGCCCCAACATGGGCGGCAAGTCCACCTATCTGCGCCAGGCGGCGCTCATCTCCGTCATGGCTCAGATGGGCTCCTTCGTCCCGGCCGATGAAGCCGTGCTGCCCGTGGTGGACCGCGTTTTCACGCGCATCGGCGCCTCTGACAACCTCGCCCGCGGCCGTTCCACCTTCATGGTGGAGATGACCGAGACCGCCGTCATCCTCAATACGGCCACGGCCAACAGCCTGATCCTACTCGACGAAATCGGCCGCGGCACCGCCACCTACGACGGGCTGGCGCTGGCCTGGGCCGTCATCGAACACATTCATGACCGCACCGGCGCGTTCACGCTCTTTGCCACGCACTACCACGAGCTCACCGAGCTGGCCGACAAGCTCGAAGGCATACGCAACCTCCACGTCTCGGTGAAGGAGTCCGGCGACCAGATCATCTTCCTGCGGAAAGTGGAGCCCGGCAGCGCCGACAAGAGCTACGGCATTGAGGTGGCCCGGCTCGCTGCGCTCCCCATGCCTGTCATCGAGCGCGCCCGCGACATTCTAGCCCTCCACGAAAAGACCGAGCAGAGCGTCACTGAGCAGCTTGAAGCGCCGCGGCTGCGTCCGGGCGGCCAGCCCTCCATCCAGATCCAACTGTTCGAGCCGGTCGGGTATCAACTCGCCGAGAAAATCCGGCAACTGGATATTGATAACCTGAAGCCTGTTGAAGCGTTGCGCATTCTGAACGACCTCAAAGAGGAGTTGAATCGGCAATGATCATCGCCGGCATCATGTCGGGGACGTCACTGGATGGCATTGACGTCGCCCTCATCCGCATCGCGGGCGGCTCCATCGACACCCTCGGCTTCCACTCCACTCCCTATCCCGCTGAGGTCCGTGCCGCGCTGCTCGCCGTCTCCAATTGCGACACTCACACCCGCGAGATCGCGCGCCTGCACTTCCTTCTCCCGGAACTCTATGCCGCCGCGTTCAAGCAAACCTGCAAAAGGCTGAAGATCGGCGCCTCCGAGGTGGACCTGATCGGCTGCCATGGCCAGACCATCTACCACGAAGGCGCGCCTGCGCAAGTCCTGGGCCACAGCGTTGCGTCCACGCTGCAGATCGGCGACGGAAGTCTCCTGGCAAACCGCACGGGCATCCCCGTGGTCTGCGACTTCCGTCCCGCCGACATCGCCGCCGGTGGCCGCGGCGCGCCTCTGGTGCCCTACGCCGACTACATCCTGCTGCACCACAAGACGCTCTCCCGCGTCGCCCTGAACATCGGCGGTATCGCCAATATCACCTGGATTCCTGCCGGCGCGCCGCCGTCGAAGGTTATCGCCTTCGACACAGGCCCCGGCAACATGGTGGTCGATCAGCTCGTCAGCCACTACACCAACGGCGAGCGGAACTACGACGCCTCCGGCCAGATGGCCTCCGAAGGACTCGTCCACCCCGATGTTGTCGCCGGTCTGCTCGCCGATCCCTTCTACTCCGAGCGCCCTCCCAAGACCGCCGGCCGCGAGCAGTACGGCGTCGAGTTCGTCAAGCGCCTGCTCGCCCTCAACCTGAGCCCTGCCGATACCGTCGCCACGGCCACCTACTTCACTGCCGCCGCCATCGCTGAAGGCATCGCGCGCTTTGCCGGCGGCGAGGATCATCCTCCGGACGAAGTACTCGTCTCCGGCGGCGGCGTGCACAACAAGACCCTGCTCCGCTTCCTTCGCGCAGAACTGCCGGAGTCCGAGGTGGTTCGCTCGGAGATCCACGGCATCGACCCCGACGCCAAGGAGGCCGTCGCCTTCGCCATCCTGGCCCACGAAACCTGGCACGGCCGGGCGTCCAACTTGCCCTCCGCCACCGGCGCGCGCCGGCCGGCGGTCCTGGGTAAGCTCTGCCGTCCCACACAGTGAGGTGCATGTATGAGTTCCCCTGATCTCCCCCGCCGCGCTTTCCTGGCGGCTCCCGCCGGCTACTTTGTCCAGGGCGGCGGCGCCATCAAGGTGGGCGTCATCGGCTGCGGCGGCCGCGGCGAAGCTGCCGCCATGAACGCCATGCACGCCGGCAAGGACGTTCGCATCACCGCCATGGGCGACCTGCTCCGCGACCGCGTCGAGGAAAAGCTCACCGCCCTCAAACTGAAGTTCCCTGGCCAGGTCGAGGTCTCTTCCGCCCATATTCACTCCGGCTACGATGCCTACAAAAAAGTGATCGCCTCCGGCGTAGATGTGGTCATCATCGCCAACGCCGCCAAGTTCCACGCCCTCCACGCCAAGGCCGCGCTCGATGCCGGCAAGCACGTCTTTCTCGAAAAGCCGCACGCCATCGATCCCTACACCCTCAAGCTGCTCCAGAAGGCTATCGACACCGCCCGGGCAAAGGGACTTTCCCTCGTCTCAGGCCTCCAAAGCCGCTATCACCCCGGCTACATCGAGACCATGCAACGCGTCCACGACGGCGCCATCGGCAGGATCGTCGCCATTCAGGAAACCTGGCTTCGGCCGCCCTATGTGCTCTATCCCCGACGCCCCGGCATGAAGGAGATCGTCTACCAAGGCAGCAACCAGTACCACTTCAACTGGCTCTCCGGCGACGACGTCCCCCAGACCCTCATCCACAACCTCGACCGCTCCAGCTGGGCTCTCGGCAACGCCTCCCCCACCCGCTGCTACGGCCTTGGCGGCCGCTCCTCATTGAAGGGTGAAATCTACGGCAACGTCTTCGACCACCACTCCGTCGTCTACGACTTCCCCGGCGGCGTCCGCGTCTACGCTTTTTGCAGAACGATTGACAACTGTTACAACGAGAACTCCAGCCTCATCCTCGGCTCCAAGGGCCGCTGCGACCTGCTCCGCCTGCGCATCGAAGGCGAGACCAACTGGCAGTCCACCTCCACGCCTTCGAAGAACAACGCCTACGACATCGAGCACGAGGTCCTGTTCAACGCCATCCGTTCCGGCAAGCCGGTGAACAATGGCGACTACATGGTCCGCAGTACCACCATCGGCGTCATGGGCCAACTCAGTTGCTACACGGGCAGGGAAGTCACCTGGCAGCAGATGCAGGACTCCGGCTTCCACTACGGCCCGAAACCGGAGGAGTGCGGCGAGGATACCGCCCCGCCGGTCGCACCCGGTCCCGACGGCTCTTACCCGGTCTACATTCCCGGCGAAACCAAACTACTTTGACCTGCCTCTCCACGGAACACGGCGTCAGGAAACTGCGTAGTTGGAAGTAGAGCCGCAAGCGATAGCGAGCGGGTCCGGGAAGGAGTCCACCATGTACTGCACCAACTGCGGATCTCCCATGGAAAGCGCCGATAGGTTTTGCGGTCACTGCGGCAAGTCCGCCGGCGGCCCGGCCGCTCCTCACCCGGCCTACGGTCCGCGCCGGCCCCTGTCCCGCGACATGGCGAACAAGAAGATCGCCGGCGTCTGCGCGGGCTTTGCCCGCCACCTTGGCTGGGACGTCACGCTCGTGCGCATCGCCTTCCTCGCCGCGCTCGTCATCCACGGCATCGGCATGATCGCCTACCTCATCGCCTGGATCTGCATGCCCCGCGACGACATCCGCACTTTCCCCGCACAGACTTCTGTCTAGGCCCAGCCCCCCCGAATTCGCGATTCACAAAACCGCGTCAGGGTTCAATAGAATAGAACCCTAGTGAATTCGGCGACATTCCTTCTTACGTTGGTCGTAGCGGCAATCTGCTGGAATCTGGCATCAATCGGCATTGGCTTGTGGCTGAGCAGCCAAGCCAGGCGGGCAGAATTGCCGGAACGGCCGTCGGTTTGGTTTCGCTATATGCGCGTCTCCGGCTGGCTGTTGCCGCTTTGCGCTCTCTCGTGGGTTGTACTTTATGTCTATTTGATTGGACATGTCGACTTCTACGAGCTCTTCAGGACGGATTCGAACGGTGTTCTGATTTTCACGCTCGTTCTTCTCGCTGCACCGCCCCTGCTGGCCTGGCTTGCGTTCATGGTCTTCTCACGGTCCGTTCCGCGAATCCTCAGGGGTGTCGAACGGAGGGCGGGAGACGTGGCCGCCCAGTGGTTCTGGGTTTTGGTTTCGTTTTTCTTGACCGCAAATCGCCGGGATGCCTCCTACGGCGTTCACTGCCGGCCGCTGGATTCCGGCCAATTGCGCGATCGCATCTTTGAACTTGCAGCAAAGGCTAGGACGCCGTTGAAGCGCGTGCTGATCATTCGTTCTTCTAACGGACCCGTCATGAACGCCGCGGCGACATCTGCGAGCACTATCCTGCTCGCCGAAGACCTCATTCGTTCCATGCCCCGGGCCGAACTAGATGCGGTCGTTGCTCATGAACTTGGCCACCTCCGCCACCGGCACGTCCCCCTGGTGCTGCTCGCCAACATCGTCCCATTACTCCTGTTCGGATGGCTGGCAAGTCTCGTTCAGATTCCTTTCATCGCGCTGAATTACATACTCGTAGGACTACCGCCCGCAATACTGACCGGTGCCTTCCTGTCGCGCCGCATCGAGCGCGCTGCCGACAAGGCAGCTTCCGCCACGGTCGAAGATCCCGAGGTGGCCATCCGCATGCTCGCCCGGCTCACGCAGTTGAATCTGCTTCCTTCACGCTGGACCGGTTGGGACGTGACGGTCATGTCCCACCCTTCGCTGGAACAACGCGCCGCCGAGATTGCCCGGCAGTTTTCCATCCCCCAGCCACGCGTGCTTGAACTGCTCCGCGTCGATGATGCACCCTTTGAACCGTACTCCCTACCGCACGATCATTCAGACTCGGTATGGGACGCCCACAAACAGCGAGTGAGCGTCCGCAACCTCGCCATCTACCTCGCCTGTCTGGCCTTGCCTTCGGCGGCCGCCAGCCAGTTCGCCTTGACGATGCCGGACATCCCAATTTGGGTCGCCGCCGCGGTTCTTACTTTCTGTGCGATTCTGTTGATCCCGTCTTTGGTTCGGCGCTGTGAGATGCCAGCGTTGGAGCGCCGGATCAGAGGCCGGCTTGGCGAAGCCGGCGGCTCGCTGGTCGCATTACGGCCAACGTCCGAGCCTCGCTACTATGGAGGGTATCCATTCTGGGATGTCGGGGTCGTTAGGTTCAAAGGCTCCGTTTTGTACTACACCGGCGAACGGATGAGCTTCTCGCTGCATTCGTCCCCTACCTTCTCCGTCTCCCTCATGCGCGTGGCCCCCGGCTGGCTGCAATCGGAAGCGGTCTCCTTCGACACTTTCTATGGCACCTTTGTCATGAGTCCGGTGGATGTCACGACGCCCGCAGCACTGCTGAATGCCGCAAGATCGTGGTTGCGCACCTACGACAGCGAGCCGGCACCAGCCCTTTCTCCTCCTGCATTCCCCACAATCAGCTGCGTCGGCCCGAGACAGGCAGCTTTGAATGGCAGCATCCTTACCGTCATGTTGCTGGCCGGACTCACTTCGTTGGCTGCCAGCGCCCTTGTGTCAGGTGAGTTGAGTTGGCTGCCGCCCCTTGTCGCCATGGGCGCGATGGCTGCGGAACTGGCACCGCTGGTCACTTACCGGAAGACGGCGATGCCGGCAGCCTCCAACGCCTCATGAGGCTTGGCGTGCGCGACCAACCGCTGTTGACACCACCCTGCCGAAAGGCTTTGAACTCTCAGCCTTTTTCCCAGGCCCGCCGGGGCACCCCCCCGTCCCGGTCTTTCACCCGGTCGTACAGGTGCTTTTCGTTGGTGCTACCTAACCCTTCGTTGTAGTGGCTGGTCAGCCCCAGGGCTTCGCCCAGGTCCTCACGGAACTCGTGCAGCGCGTGAAGGTGCTCGGCCAGGGCCGGCGTCTTCCTGCCGGAGGCGGTCAGGAAGATCTTCTGGAAGCCGAGATCTGTCAGCTCGGCGACTTCGCTCCCCACGGCCAGCCCGACGGCATCAATCGTCGGCTCGCCGCCCGGGCCTTCCACCAGCGTCGAGGCCAGGTTGCCCCTCACCACCCGCGTCTTTCCGCCGGCGCTCTCCACCACGTATCCACTCGCTCTCAACTGCTCCATCCGCTCCTGGAACGTCATCTTTACAGGTTTTTGGCGCTTGAAGAACATGGACCTCTCTCAGCCGGACTCCTCCCATTATGCCCCATCCCTCTCATTCGATGAATCTTTTCCGTTCCGTCAAGATCTAACTCCTTGTCCAAGAGACAGACCTATGAAAACCGTATTGCTCCTTGCCCTCGCCGCCACGCTTTCCGTCTCCGCGCAGTCCGTGGAGACCATCCCGTTTCGAGTCAACCTCTCCTCTCTGAATGAGTCGCCGGCAATCGGCGGGACGCCCTCCACCGGGACCGCCACCGTCCTGGCCCACTTGGTCCGTGACGCGTCGGGGCAAATCATATCCGGCTCGGTCGATTTTAAGGTGAACTACTCCCTCACCGCGCCCGCGGTCAACATCACCGCCATGCACATCCACCGCGGAGCCGCCGGGGTCAACGGCGGCGTGGTGATCGACTCCGGCCTCGCCGGCCCCATCGCCGACGCCTCCTCCGGCGTCATCCGCACGCAGGGCCAGGCGCCCCCGTCCAACGCTACCGCCCTCACCGCGCTGCGTGACCTGGTCGCCAACCCCTCCGGTTTCTATCTCAACCTGCACACCACGCGCAACGCCGCCGGTGAGATGCGCGGCCAGCTCATGCCGGCTGAAATGCTTGTCACCATGGCTTTCATGAACGCCGGCAACGAAGTGCCGCCCATCGCCGGCCTCAATGCCACCGCTGTGTGCTCCGTGATCGCTATCGCCTCCCGCAACGCCCAAGGCGCACCCCTCTCCGGAGAGGTGATCTTCGACGCCAACTACTCTGGCTTCGCGGAAGGAACGAACATGACCGGCTTCCACATCCACAACGCGCCGGCGGGCCTCAACGCGGGCGTAGTCATCAATACCGGTCTGAGCGGAACCGTCCCCGCGGTCGCCGCCGGCCGCAACCTCCACTACGAGGTCACCATCGACCCAGCCAATCCCACGCAGGCCGCGGCCTTCGCCGGGATCTTCGCCGAACCGTCCTTCTTCTACGTGAATATCCATACCCAGGCAAACCCTGGCGGCGCCGTCCGCGGGCAGCTACGCCGCACCGACAGGATGAACTTCCAGACCACGCTTCTGCCTGCCAACGAATTGCCAGCCATCAGTCTCGACGCCACCGCCCCAGCCGCTCTCACCCTTCACACTCTGCGAAACAACGAAGGGTGGATCGTCGCCGGCGTCTCTATCTTCGACCTCAACTATCGATTCCCGGGCGCCGCGCAGATCTCGGGCCTCCACATCCACGACGGTTCGGCCACCACCAACGGCGCCGTCATCCTCAATTCCGGTCTTGCCACCGCGAACCAGCCCAACTCCGAGTCCGGCTTCGGCAACATCTATCGCGTCTCCACGCAGTCCACCGTCGGCGCCCTGAGCGCCATGAACCTGATCTCCATCAATCCGAACGCCACCTACTACAACATCCACACCACCACGTTTCCGGCCGGCGTGATGCGCGCCCAGACGGCTCCCGCCTTGTCCGTCCCCGCGGTCTCCGCCATCATCAGTGGGGTTAGCGATCCCTCGCGAGCCGCCGTCGCTCCGCAGGGCCTGATGACCATATTCGGCTCGAACCTGCTCAGCGCGCCCTCCTCCAGCGACGCCTTTGAATCCGCCGCGCCGCTGCAACTGAACGGTACCAGCGTCACCGTCGGCGGCCGCAAGGCCGCCATCGTCGCTCTCAGCCGGGAAGCCGGCTTTGTTCCCACCGACTACATCGTCGCCCAGGTGCCCGTCGACGCGCCCACCGGCCCTCAGCCCGTAGTCGTCACCACTGCCGGCGGCGACAGCTCATCCTTCACCGTGCCGGTCGCCTCCGCCGCGCCCGCCCTGTATTTCGACGCCATCGGGGGTATCGCATTCCACGTGGACGACATGACGCTGATCCGCCCCGCACGTCCGGCCGCCTCCGGGGAGCCCATCGCCCTGCTCGCCACCGGGCTCGGCCGTACCATTCCCTCTTTGCCCACCGGCGCGATCCTTCCGGGCGATGCGCTGTCCTTCGTCCTGCCCAACCCCACCGTCACCATGGGCGGCAAACAGGCCTCGGTGACCGGCGCCGGCTTGGTCCCGGGCTACGTGGGCTTCTATCTCATCGTCGCCACGGTCCCCGACGGCCTCTCCGGCGTCGTTCCCGTCTCCGTCGCACAGCTCGTACCGGGCGCCAGCAGTCCCTCCACTTCGAACGCCGTCACCATCCAGTTGCGGTAGCCGATACACGCGGGCCGGTTCCGGCCGGCCCGCCACTTACTCCAATCCAAACTCCCCGGCCTGGCGGTCCGTTCGGTGATGCCCCGGACTAATACAGTCATGCTATTGACCACCCTTTGGCGAATGTGCGCCAATGTGTGAAATGAAGTTCTGGGGATTCCTTCCTGGTCTCGCGGCTACTGCTCTCGTTCTTGCCGCCATTGCGCTCACGGGACAATCCGCCGCGCCGCCGCCGGAGACCCTTCTCCGCCTCCGCAACCTCGGCAAGGCGTTCTACGAGAACCCCACCACCCAGGCCCAGGCAGTCGACCAATTCAAGCGGGCGCTGGAGCTCAACCCCAAGTCGACCGCCGACCGGCTGAATTACGGCCTTGCGCTCCTCCGCGCCGGGCGTTCCGCCGAAGGCATCGCCGAACTCGAGGCGGTCCAGAAGATCGACCCCAGCCTCCCCCACACCTGGTTCAATCTCGGTATCGAGTACAAGAAGCGCGGCGAAACCGCCCGCGCCATCCAGCAACTGGAGCAAATGGCGAAGCTCGTTCCCGGCGAACCCATTACGCATTACAACCTGGGTGTTCTCTTCAAGGCCGACGGCAAGCAGAAAGAAGCCAACGCCAAGTTCACACTCGCCGCCCGCCTCGACCCCAACTTCGCCGCGCCCCACTTCCAGCTCTTCAACTTCTACCGCCAGTCCGGCGACCAAACGCATGCCCGTGCCGAGCTCGCCCTGTTCCAGGACCTCAAGAACCGCCATGAAGAATCAGGCGCCGGCAACGAAGATGTCGAATGGTGCTCCTACTCCGAGGTCTACGATCCCATCGACGCCGCCCTCTCCGCCGCTCCCGCGCCGCCCGCAGCGCTTTCCTTTGCCAGCACGGCCTTGCCCGGCAAGTTTCCGGCCGCCAACACGAGCCTGCACGTGATTGACCTCGACGGCACTGGTTCCTCTGACCTGCTCGTGGTCTCCACCACGGGCATGACGGTCTTTCGCAAGGGCCTGACACCCGTTCCGCAGCCCGCCTTGGCGTCTGTGACCGGAATCCTGGCCGCCATCCCGGGCGACTACGACAACGATGGTCTGGTAGACCTTTGTGTTCTCACCACGACCGGCCCCATCCTCTTTCACAACACCCGCACGGGCTTCCAGGAATCATCCATCAACTTGCCCGCAGGCCGCTATGAGACCGCCGTCTGGCTGGACTATGATCACGACTACGACCTCGACCTGCTCTTGCTCGGCGCCACCACCACGCTTCTGCGCAATCAACTCCCACAGGGTTTCGCCGAGCGGACTGCGGATATTCCGTTCGTAACCGGCAAGGCTCTCTCCGCTGCGGTGACCCGCATCATCCCCGACACCAAGTCCCACGACCTCGTCATCACCTACGCAGATCGCCCCGCCGTCCTCTACAAAGACCGCCTCGGCGGCAAGTACGAGCCCTCCTCCCTCGCCGCAGTTCCTTCCGGGGCCACGGCCCTCCTCTCCGCCGATCTCGACAACGACTCATTCCCCGACCTCATCTGGAGCTCCGGCGCCGCTCTGAACAGGGACGGAGCCGTCACCTCAGTTCCCTGGCAGCCTCGAGGCTCTTTCGCATTGGCGGACCTGGAGAGCCGCGGTCTGTTGGACGTCCTGGCCTCCGACGGGTTCTACCGCAACAACGCTCAGGGCCGCTTCACCGCCACGCAGAACGCCACCGGCCTCCCCTCGGGCTCCATCACGCTCGCCGCGGCCGACTTCGACGCCGATGGACGCACGGACCTGGCTCTCCTCCTTCCTGACGGCACTCTCCACCGCTGCCTCAATCGCACTTCGCTCCGGTCCAACTGGTCCCGTATTCACCTGAATGGTGTGAAGAACCTCAAGCTCGCTCCCGGCGCCGAGGTGGAGATCAAAGCCGGCGCGCTCTACCAGAAGCTTTTCTATCGAG
>JACRKW010000009.1:5484-22807 GCA_016215215.1 Acidobacteriota bacterium | reverse complement strand
GATCCGGCGGCGGGCCGGGTGACGAACTTCGCCGAGGCCAATGACTACATGAAGCGCACGTATCGCGCCAACTGGACGTTGAACGGCTGAGGCGCGGCGGAGCTGCGATCAGGCGGCTGAAAACAAAGGAAATTGAGATCGAAAGAAGCTGGGGACGCTGAAGTGTCGCGCTACGGGCGCGGCGGGTGTGGGATGAGGCCCGCCTGCGCCAAGCTGATGTAGGGCAGAGCGACGCTAGCGACGTACAGGGGATTGCTGCGTTCGCCGGTGTCTGGGTTAAGCCATTCCCAGGCCTGGCTGAGGCCGTCGGGCCGCCGATTCTCTCGCAGAGAGCGAACGAACTCTGTCGCCAGGGCGCGGGCGGCGGGCGGATCGGTGAGATGAACGGCGGCGATGTACCAGCCCGTGGGCGTGCTCCAGTAGCCGCCGTTTTGATAGGTACCGGGCTTGGCGATGCATTGCTGCCAGAGACCGTGGTTGGCGGGGTCCGTGGTGAGGATATGCCGGACCGAGCCGTCGCACACGGCGGTCCTCTTGCGATATGCGGCGGCGAGAGCCCGGGAGGCGTTCCTGGCAGCCGCGCCTTCCACCGCTCCGCTCCAGACTGCGAAGGCGGTGCCCCACACGTCCGGCTGGTTGCCAATCCCGGTGGCGGAGCGCAGCCAGCCATCGCCGCGTCCGTTGCTTCGAGAGAAAGTCTTCGTGATGGCCTGGCGCAACCGGCGCGCTTCGGCGGCGTAGTGGCGCGACCTGACGGTATCGCCCGCGGCGGCGAACAGGGCGGTGAGCTGCCTGGCAGCGTTGTGTTTCAGCACGGAGGGAAAGAGCAGCTTGCCGCTCTTGAAGACCGTATCGCAGAAGCCCCAATCCTTGGCGTTTTCAGTATCGACAGGGCCGGCGACGACAAGGCCGGTTGCCGGGTCACTCTGCGCGACGAGGTAGACGCGCTCGCACAATGCGGCGAGCGGCATCTCTCCCGCCGCGGTGGAAATGTTGGAGCGGAACAGAGAGGTGGAGCGCGTGAGCCGCCAGTGTTCGAAGACGCTGCCGATGAAGTAGAAATGGTCGTCGAGAGGGGGGTACTTGCCGAAAGGGTGGCCGCCCTGACCGGCGCCGCTGTCGTAGGTGCCCGGATAGAAGACGGGGAGGCCGTCGAAGTTGATGTGATCGGGAACGGCGTAAGCCGGGACGACGGCGCCTGGATGCACATTCCACGTGTCGCGGCGAATAGCGGTCGGTTCCGCGGGTCAGACCGGCTTTCGCTGGCCAAGGAGCCTGCGCGTGAGATTCAGAACGGAGTCGGTGGCCCCATGACGAAGATCTTCGACGCGCTCATCAGAGCCGGCGGCGAGGCGGGCCGAGGCGACGATCTTCCGCGCCTGGCCGTGCAGGAAGGCGGCGTCGTCCCGAGAGAGGACGGGCTCGGCGGCGGTCAACGCCAGTGCGGGGAAGAGGAGCAGGGCGACTGCCTGCCGGCTGAGTCCGAGCGGTGAAGAAACGGAGGGGCCAGTTCGGCGAACCTGAGGGATCTCTAATGACAGGGTGCGAGGGGTCATTCTAGATGGATGGTCCGACCATGGGCTTGAATGTTGGTTCAGGGGACATATTGGTCAGCGGGCCTGTATGTTGTCTGGCTCGGCTGAGCCCCGTGATCTGGCGAGCCCTCTGTGTATACTACTCCGCGAGTAGGCTGGTCTGCCCTTTTTTTTGCTGGCCACTCGTAGTTCGTGGCGGTCTTTTGTGCCGCTGATGATACACAACCAGATCTGTTTCTATGGAATAATGCCAGGCATGGAACGCATCAAGAACGCGATCGAGAAGATCCTCACCAGAATCCCACTCGTTCGAGGTAAGGGTGAAGAAGCCACCAAGCAGGCCCTGGTGCTGCCTCTGCTGGACTCGCTCGGGTACGACATCTGGAATCCTTCGGAAGTGTGCCCCGAATACGAGGCTGACTTCGCCACAAAGAAGTACGGACAGAAAGAGAAAGTGGATCTGGCGATTTTCATCGAGAATGTCCCAAGGATCTACATGGAGGTCAAAACGGTTGACGCAGTACTTGATGGCCACGAGGGTCAACTCGCCAGGTACTTCAACGCGACTACATCTGTGTCACTGGCCATCCTGACTAACGGCATTGAGTACCGTTTCTACACCGACACCGCGGAAGCCAACGTCATGGATTCCGTTCCGTTCCACGTGTCTAGGTTCGACTCGGTTGACCAAGGCCTGGAGGTGCTCGCCAGGTTCCAGAAGGCCGTCTTCTCAGCCGAGGCCATCCGCGAGTACGCAAGGGAACTGAACTACACGGCCAAAATAGTTGGCTTCCTGAGGGAGCAACTCGACCTGAGGGATCGCGATCCGAGCGAGACACTTGTGCGTTGGATTCTTGCCTGCGAGGACATCTACAACCGACGGATAACCGGCCTCGTGGTGGAGAACTTCTCCCCAATCGTCAAGAACGCACTACAGATCGTCTTGCGGGATGTCGTCCGTCGCTCGCTGGCTGCCATGGAGAATGAAGTCAGTTCCGCTCCAAAGAGTGCAGATACGCCATCTTCCGAGTCTGATGAGGCCAAGGTCCCCGAACCGGCGAACGCAGAGTCGGCCATCCAGAATGAATTACAAACTAAGATCGTTACGACTGACGCGGAACTGCAGGCATTCAGCATCGTCAAGGAGCAGTTCGAACACTCCTACCTAGCACACGGGACCATCTACGACGCCACCGTAAAGAAGGAAGTCCCAATCCAGTTGGCCTACAAGGACACCACGGGGTACTTCGCGATCTACTTCAACAAGCCGACGTGGTGGATGATGCGACTCGTTCTTGATGCCAAGACCAAGTGGGTAGGCTTCAACCTCCCCTTGGATGTCGGCTCTCAACTTGTGCCTCCAGGACTGACCAAGCTCGAGCCGAGCCCTTGGGCAGAATTCAGGATAGCGATTACCAGCGTTGAAGATCTGCACCAACTGAGCCGTGTCATTCTGGCGTCTTTCAAGAAAGCGGTCGAGGAACGTGCCGCCAAGCAGGACTCTGCGGCGGCCGATCAAGTGACCGATCTGTAAGTGACGCGAGGTGCTCGCAATCGGCGCAACGCACTGAAGGGGAATGCTGTCCCGCGAGTATCACCGATATGCTTTACGTCGAAGCTGCCAGCCTTCTCAAGCATCACGACTCTTGCCGCTTTGCGCGTTTCGCCGAGGTGCGACAGGTCGAGCGGCTTGTGACCTGGCAGGTGAGGTTCAACGTGAGCATTCCTGCGGGGGTTACCAGTCGGTGACCGAGCCGTCGTCTTCGTCGTAGGATTCCTGGTTCTTCCAGTCATGGCCGAGTTTGTCGGCGATGGCGTGGTCGTCGATTTCGACGCCGAGGCCGGGGGCGGTAGGGAGATCGAGGTATCCTTCGCGGACCTTGAAGGGCTGCTTGATGTAGCCCTCGCCGAGGGAGACCTGCTCCTGGATGAGGAAGTTCGGGATGGACGCGGCCAATTGGACTCCGGCGGCGAGGGAGATGGGGCCCATGGGATTGTGGGGTGCGATGGAGGCGTAGTAGGCCTCGGCCATGGCGGCGATGAAGCGGACCTCGGAGATGCCGCCGGCGTGGCAGAGGTCGGGCTGGAGGATGGTGGCGGCGCGCTTTTCGAGCACTTCGCGGAAGCCCCACTTGGTGAAGACGCGCTCGCCGGTGGCGATGGGCAGATGGGTGGAGCGGGCGAGATCGGCCATGACGTCGTGGTTCTGGGCCTGGCAAGGCTCCTCGATGAACATGGGGGTGTAGGGCTCCAGCGCCTTGATGAGCATTTTGGCGTGGGCGGGGCTGACGGCGCCGTGGAAGTCAACGCCGATGTCGACTTTATCGCCGACGAGGCTGCGAAACTCAGCCATCTTTTCGGCGGCGTAATGGACCTCGGCGGGGGTCTCGACGTACTTGGGGAACTTGCGGTTGCGTGCAGGTCCGGTCTTGAAGGCGGTGAAGCCCTGGGCCAGCAGCGCCTTGATGCGGGCCGGGTTGGAGCCTCCGCCGTGGGCGTAGACGCGGACGCGGTTGCGCGTGGGGCCGCCGAGCAGCTCGTAGACGGGCACGCCGAGGGCCTTGCCCTTGATGTCCCACAGCGCCTGGTCGATGCCGGAGAGGGCGGAGGTGAGGATGGGTCCGCCGCGGTAAAAGGCGTGGCGGTAGATGGCCTGCCAGTGGTGCTGGACGGGGCGGGGGTCCTTGCCGATGAGGTAGGGCGCGATCTCCTCGATGGCGGTGCGGATGGTGAGCGCGCGGCCTTCGAGCAGGGGTTCGCCGAGGCCGGTGATGCCGGCGTTGGTATGGATCTTCAGGAAGACCCAGCGAGGCTTGACGAGGAAGGTCTCGAGTTTGGTGATCTTCAGCGGGTCTCTTGCCTGAATGGGTGCGGCCAGGAGGGCTTCGGCGGAGAGAGCGGAACCGATGAAGGCTCCGATGGCGCCGCGCCGGGAGAAGTTGTCAACGGGCATGGGCTCATTCTATGACGCGGTGCGGTAGGCTGGTGGGCAATATGGAACGCAGGCAGTTTCTGAAGGCGTCGGCTGCGGCGCCATTTGTATTGACGGCGCAGCAGGCGGCGCGCCGGCCGAACGTGATCCTGGTGGTGGCCGACGACCTGGGTTACGGCGACCTGGGATGCTACGGGCAGAAGCGGATCCAGACGCCGCACATCGACCGGCTGGCGGCGGAGGGGATGCGATTCACGCAGGCCTACGCGGGCAGCACGGTGTGCGGGCCGTCGCGCTGCGCGCTGTTCACGGGCCTTCATTCCGGGCACGGCCGGATGCGCGGCAACAGGGAGACGTGGCTGAAGCCGGAGGACTTCACGCTGGGGCAGATGTTCCAGCAGGCCGGTTACCAGACGGGGCTGTTCGGCAAGTGGTCGTTGGGGGGGATCGGCACGGACGGGCACCCGAACAAGAAGGGTTTCGACGAGTTCTTCGGCTACTTCAGCCAGATGCAGGCTCACCTCTATTATCCGCAGATGCTGCTTCACAACCAGCAGGAGGTGAACCTGCCGGGCAACTGGGGGACGAGCCGCAAGCAGTACGCGCACGACCTGATCACCGATCGCGCACTGGGGTGGCTGGACAAGGTCCAGGGGCCGTTCTTTACGCACATCGCCTGGACCATCCCGCACGCCAACAACGAACTGGGGCGCGACACGGGCAACGGCATGGAAGTGCCGTCCGACGAGCCCTACACGTCGCAAGCGTGGCCACAGGTGGAGAAGAACTTTGCGGCGATGGTGACAAGGATGGACCGTGACATGGGCCGGTTGATGGACCTGCTGAAGCGCAGAGGGTTGGATCGCGACACGCTGGTGCTGTTCACGTCCGACAACGGGCCGCACAAGGAAGGCGGGCACGACGCGGAGTTCTTCCAATCGGGCGGGCCGTTGCGGGGGACCAAGAGGGACCTGTACGACGGCGGGATCCGGGTGCCGGCGATCGCGCGGATGCCGGGCTACGTTCCGGCGGGGCAGGCGAGCGACTTTGTGTGGGCGTTCTGGGACGTGCTGCCGACGTGCGCGGAACTGGCGGGGCAGAGGGTTGCGGCGGGGCTGGACGGGCAGTCCGTGACAAGGGCGCTGCGAGGTGAGGCGCAACAAGCGCACGAGTATCTCTATTGGGAGTTTCACGAGCGCGGGTTCGACCAGGGCGTGCGGCACCAGGATTGGAAGGCGGTGCGGAAAGGGCTGAAGGGCAAGCTGGAGCTTTACGACGTCAAGAACGACGTGGGGGAGAGGAACGATGTGGCGGCGCGGCACCCTGAGGTGGTCCAACGCATTGAGCGTTACCTGGCGGGGGCGCGGAGCGAATCGGCGGACTACCCGGTGCGGGAAGCCGGGCCGGGAAAGCGCGGCTAGGCCGCCTTCTCATTCCACTGGAGGAGTTCCCGGGTGAGTTGCGAGGAGATGCGGCCGTAGCGGGTGCCGACGCCCATGTCGTTGAGCGCCTCGCGGCGTTTGCCGGCCAGAGCTTTGGCCAGGATGGCGGATACCTCTTTGTGGAAATCGGCGTGCAACTGACGCACGGTTTCAAAGTGGCTGCCTGATCGATTCAAGCCGGACGAGCCGTAGAGCCACTTGCCGAATTCGCATTGGTCGTCCTGGGCGACACCGGCGACTGTGTAGGTACTCTGGCCCGATTCGATGGCGCTCTTGAGGCGCTGCTTCCATATGCCATGTGCGGCGATGGCCTTTTGAACTTGTTCACGCATGTCAACCATCTCAGAGGAGCTTATCGACAGGCGGAGGGATTACAATACTGAAGTTGATCCAACGAAGGGGAGAACACCATTGAAACAGCCGGTTTGGAAAGCGATTCTCACCGATGGGCATTTCTGGCTTCCGGTGATCGTGCTGGCGGCGGGCATCGGCCTGCTGGCGGCGGTGAGGTAGGGCGATGGCGGAGAAGGGCCGATCGACCCGATCGTTGCACAGCCTGGGCGTTGCCTGCGGGCTGGCGGCTGGAGCGTGGCTGGGCACGGCGGAAGCGCCGACCAAGCTGGTGACGGTGGGATTCTCGCCGTTCATCATCTCCCTGGGTATGGTGGCGGGCGTCTTTGTGGCGCGCTGGACGGTGCCAATGATGCTGAAGGGCACGGGCTACATCCTGGAGGACCTGCGGGAGAAGAAGCACCTGATCATCTGGGCGATATTGGCCGGGATGCTGTGGGCGGTGGCGAACACGCTGACGGTGTTTGCGATCAGGAACGTGGGGCTGTCGATCGCCTTTCCGCTGTGGAACGTGAACAGCCTGGTGGGATTGTTCTGGGGCTGGCTGCTGTTCAACGAACTACGCGACGCCGGGGCGAAGCATTGGCTGAAGGTGCTGGGCGGGGCGGCGGCGATTGTGGTGGGAGCATGCGTTCTGGCGCTGGCGACGTCGCACGCTCCGGCGGGAGCGCCGGCGGGCGCGGCGACGCTGGGGATTCTGGCGGCGCTGGGCGCGGGGCTGATGTGGGGCACGATGTACATCCCGTATCGCAAGGCGTACATCAGCGGGATGAATCCGCTGTCGTTCGTCACGGTGTTCACCTTCGGCGAACTGGGCACTGTGTTCGCGCTGGCGGCGGTGTTTGACGGCGGCATGGGGCACGTGATGACCGAGCTGGACAGGGCGAGGCCGGTGCTGTTCTGGCTGTTCCTGGGCGGTTTCTGCTGGGTGCTGGGGGATCTGTTCCAGCAGTACGCGGCGAAGTACATCGGCATTGGCCGGGGCATTCCGCTGTCGAACACGAACCAGTTGTGGGGGCTGGCCTGGGGAGCGCTGGTGTTCGGCGAGTTGGCCGGGCAGACGGGCACGGGGCAGGCGCTGGTGATAGCGGGGTCGCTCATCATGATCGCCGGCGCGGTATCGATCAGCTTTGCGGAAGCGCCGGAGTCCGAGCAGGCGTCGTGGGGCATAGCGATGCGGCGGGAGTGCACGCGGTACGGGCTGGATCCGGTGCGAGTGGCGGCGGCGCTGATGGGCGACGACCGGGCGATGACGGAGAGGCACGGCAGGCGGTGGTGGGAGTACCTGGTGGGGTTGGTGGCGGTGGCGATGTTCGTGTGGCTGGGGATGAGCGCGTCGATGAAGCGGGCTGCTGCTGTGGCGGCGGACGAGGTTCTCCTAAGACAGAAGGCAGAAGACAGGAGACAGTAGTCAGAAGGCAGGAGACAGGAGACAGGAGACGGGAGTCCAGAAGGATCATCGTAGCGCCGCCACCATCAACCCGGCGAATTTCCGGATGCGCCGTGACCCAGGAGCAATCCGGACAGCGCACATCTACGACCGGGCGACTTCTCGCTCACTGGATTCCTTCCGGGTGGGCGCGGATAGATCCGTGCGATGATGGCCGATGAACTTCGATTCCTGACGAGGCGAAATCATGCGTGAAGGTGTGGTCCTTTGCTTGCTGGCGGCTCTTGCGATTGCACAGACACCCGCTGCCCCAAGGCCGTTCAAAGCCACGGCGCAGTTGGGAGTCCCCTACGTCATCGGCGCGGAATCGACCGTGATTGGCAGCAAGGAGAAGATCGAAGTTTCGAGTGAACGAGAAGTGACGCTGGACTCGGCTGAATTGTCTTTGTTGTTCGCCAATCGCCAGGAGAACGTCTTTGCGCGAGCCGGCGAGAAACTCCTCGTCCTGCGGGGATCCATCCGCAACCATGAGAAGACGACCACTGCCCGCCTGTCTAATTCTGAGTCAATTGGCCTGCGATTGTGGCAAGCCTACAAGGGGCCCGGCAAATTCAAGTTTGTCGGAACCTTCGATCCGTCCACCCTGGAGTACATCAACAAGCAACTTAAGCCTGGAGATTCCGCGAAGCTCGTCGCCGTGTGGAGGATTCCCGCGGATCTGACGGACTTCCATTTAGGCCTGATGTACGACACGCCGCGGAAGATCGCCTGGTATGACTTGGCTCCCGTGGTTGGCCGGATCCGCTCCACATTCGCCACACCAGATGGAATCAGCGCAACAGATTCGGCCAAAGTCGCCCAGGGCCGGACGTTCGACTTGGGCGCTCTGGAAATGCGACTGGGCGGGGTGAGCGAAGCCGAGACTGTGGCGGGTGCGCNNNNACGTTTCCGTGGCCAACCGCCTGCTCCTGCCCGCCCGCTGGGGCTGGCAATACGTGACTGCGGAACTGCTGACCGCCGACGGCAGCGTCCTCAAAGCGTATCCCGATATCATCGACCTGGCCACCGACCGCTCCTGGTACGGCGACATCAATCCGGGGGCATCCATGACAGCCCGGTTCCTCTTCCCCTCTGACACCGCAAAGTCGCCTCGGGCGCTTCGGCTAACCCTGCCGGAAACGGGCAGAACCGTGGAAGCCGCATTCAATCCGTAGCCTGGCGCACCGTGCCTGCAAGATGAAACGGGAGTAGCACCTTGCAGAGTAGCCGCGATCAACGTCGCCCGCGTCCATAAGGTTCATGTCGCAATTCTTTCGTAGCGATCTTAGGCGCAACGCCTAGCGACAGATCCAAGATGGTCGGCAAGCCTTATCCAATTCACGCGCGAGTGGTGAAGGTGGATCTTCATTCTTCACGCGACCTCTTGACGATGAACCTGGCGCTGTTACTGGGCGCCCTTCAACTTCCGACCCCGCTGTGCATGGATCTCATCCTGGCGCCCAGCGAGCCTGTCCTTCGGCGTGATGTAGCCGACAGCACTGTTCGGGCGGACGTTGTTGTAATGCTCCACGTAGCCTTGCACCCGACATCGCGCATCTTCGAGGGACAGCGACGTTTCCAGCCGGATGCAAAAAGGGGTTCCCCCCGGGGGCCCGAGTATCACGCGTGGGCGAGGGATGAGATCTCGGCCAGGCGGACGGGGCGGCGCTCGTCGTGGGACTTGCGGGCGGCCAGGGCCATGACGACGGGGATGCGGCCGTCGATACCGGTGACAGGGGTGGGCTTGTCCAAGCGAACCGCGTCGACGAAGGCGCGGAGCTCGTTGACGAAGCTCTCGGTGTAGCGATCCATGAAGAAGTTCAGCGGCAGGTCGCGGCGCACCGACTCGGCGGTGCTGACGACGGCCTGGTTGGGATAGCAATTGGCCGTGGCGCTGGAGCTCGCGCTGCCGAGCACCTCGGCGCGCTGGTCGTAGCCGTAGACTGCCTTGCGGCTGTTGTCGATGGTGCCGATGACGCCGTTGGCGAAGCGCAGGGTGATGACGGCGGTATCGACGTCTCCGGCCGCGCCGATCTTCGGATCCACCATGACGCCGGCTGCGGTGTAGATCTCCTCCACCTCGCTGCCGATCAGGAAGCGGGCCATATCGAAGTCGTGGATGGTCATGTCGAGGAACATGCCGCCGGAGACCTTGACGTATGATGCCGGAGGCGGGGCAGGGTCGCGGCTGATGATGTGGAGCAGTTGGGGCGCGCCGATCTCGCCACCGGCGACGGCGGCGCGGACGCGGGCGAAGTTGGCGTCGAAGCGGCGGTTGAAACCGATTTGGAGTTTGACGCCGGCCTTGTCGACAGCCTCCAGGGCCTGGTCAATGCGCTCCAGGCTGTGGGCGATGGGCTTCTCGCAGAAGATGTGCTTGCCGGCGCGGGCGGCGTCGACGATGAGGCCGGCGTGGGTATCGGTGGACGAGCAGATGAGGACGGCGTCGATGTCGGGGTCGTCGAGGATCTGAGCCGAACTCGCGGCGACATGGGCGATGCCGCAGCGGGCGGCGACAGCGGCGGCGGCCTCGGGGTTGATGTCCGTGATGGAGGCGGGGTGAGCCTCCGGCAGGCGGAATGCGATGGTTTCGGCGTGGACCTTGCCGATGCGTCCCGCGCCTATGATGCCGATGTTGAGTTTGCTGTTCATGGCGTTACCTCTTGATCAGGCGAAGTTGCTTTCAATGGACCGCAGGTACTCGCGGTTGCGGCGGGCGCTCTCAGCGGGCGATCCCATGCCGGGGAGTACATCCTGCTCGACGAGTGTGTAGCCGTCGTAGCCGGTGGACTTGAGCCAGCGGAGGACGGCGGGGAAGTCGACGCAGCCTTTGCCGAGCTCGCAGAAGACGCCGTGGCGCAGGGCTTCAAAGTAGTCCCAGCCCTGGGAGCGGGCCTCGGCGGCGACATCGGGCTGGCAGTCCTTGAAGTGGATGTACCAGACGCGGTCCTTGAAGCGCTCCAGGGCGGCGACGACGCCGGCGGTGGCGGGATCGCCCGAGCCGTAGGCATAGTGGCCGGTATCGAAGACCAGGCCGATGGACTGCGGGTCAGTCAATTGCAGGAAGCGGGCGATTTCGTCGGGCGTCTCGACGTAGCCGGCGCAGTGGTGGTGGAACACGGTTCTCAGGCCGGTTTCTGCGAGGACGGTGCGGGCCACGAGGTTGGCGCCTTCGGCGAAGATCTGCCACTGGTGGGCGTTGAGGCTCATCAGCGGGGTGACGCGTCCGGCGTTGAGAGTGCGCTCCGGCACCGAACCGTTGTCGTCGGCCAGGACCAGGAAGGGCTTGGGGTGGGTGGCAACGGAGGCCAGAAGACGGGCGGTCTTGAGCGCGGCGGCGACTCCGGGGCGGTGGGCGGCGCGGTCCTTGAGGGCCACGGGGACAAAGGCGCCGAGCATGACAAGGTCGCGGCGCGAGAGCTCCGCGGAAAGGGCGGACGGGTCAGTGGGCATGTAGCCCCAATCGCCCAGCTCGGTGCCGGTGTAGCCGGTGGCGGCGAGCTCGTCGAGCATACGGCTGAAGCCGATCTGCTCACCCTGCGCGGATTCGAACTCAAGGGTGCCCCAGGAGCAGGGGGCGTTGCCGACTCTAAGAACAGCCATACAGAGGTACCTCCTCAACAACGACAGGCCAGGAGGCCTGTCCCACTCGACAGGCCGGGAGGCCTGCTTCACTAGAACTTTCGGCTCCACTCTTTCGGCCAGCGCTCGATCACCACCTTCTTGTCGGTGTAGAACTCGACGGCGTCGCGGCCCTGGGCATGGAGCACGCCCAGGAAGCTGCCCTTCCAGCCGCTGAAGGGGAAGTAGGCCATCGGCGCGGCGACGCCGATGTTGACGCCGACATTGCCGGTGGGAATGAGATTGCGGAACTTGCGGGCGGCCGCGCCGCTGGAGGTGAAGATGGAGGAGGCGTTGCCGTAGGAGTTGCGCGAGATGATGGCGATGGCTTCATCGACATCGGAGGCGTGAATGAGGCTGAGAACGGGGCCGAAGATTTCGGTCTCGGCGAGTTTGCTTTGGGCGGGAATGCCATCGAGGACGGTGGGTCCGACGAAGCTGCCGTTGCCGAGGCCGGGGGCGGCGGCTCCGCGGCCGTCGACAGCGGCGATTGCACCCTCTGCGGCGCCGGCGGCGATGAGATCCTCGATGCGCCTGCGGCTGGCCTGCGAAATGACGGGACCCATCTGGACGCCTTCGGCGAGGCCGTCGCCGATCTTCAGGGCGGCGGCGGCGCTGGTGATGGAGCCCCGGAACCACTGCCGGGCATCGCCGACGGTGACGGCAACCGAGACGGCGAGGCAGCGCTGTCCTGCGCAACCGTAGGCGCTGTCGGCGATGATCTGCGTGGTAGTTTCCGGGTCGGCGTCGGGCAGGACGACGACGTGATTCTTCGCGCCGCCCTGGCACTGGACGCGCTTACCGGAGGCGGAGGCGCGGGAGTAGATGTAGCGGGCGACGCGAGTGGATCCGACGAAGCTGATGGCCTGGACGGCGGGGTGGTCGAGGAGTGCGTCGACGGCGGCTTTGCCGCCATTGACGACATTGACCACTCCGGCAGGGAGGCCGGTTTGACTGAGGAGACCGACGATACGGGCCATGGAGAGCGGCACGCGATCGGATGGCTTGAGGATGAAGGTGTTGCCGCAGGCGATGGCATAGGGCAGGAACCACAGCGGAATCATCGCCGGGAAGTTGAAGGGCGTGATGGCAGCGACGACGCCGAGTGGCTGGCGGAACATGAGCTCGTCGATGCCGCGGGCGACGTCTTCGAGGTTGTAGCCTTGCATGAGGATGGGAATGCCGCAGGCGACCTCGACGTTTTCGACGCCACGGCGCAACTCGCCGCGGGCTTCGGCGAGGGTCTTGCCGTTCTCGGTGGTGATGATGCGGGCGATCTCCTCGAAGTGATCCTCGAGGAGCTGCTTGAAGCGGAAGAGGTATTGGACGCGCTCGGCCGGGGGCATTGCGCGCCACTCGGGGAAAGCGGCGGAGGCGGCCTGCACCGCGGCTTCGACGTCGGCGGCATCTCCGGCGGGCGAGACGGCGAGCAGGTTGCCCGTGGCGGGATTGATGACCTCGAGCCCCGCGGCCGAGTGGGGACGGCGCCAGCCGCCGCCGATGTAGTTCAGGACTTCAGTGGAAGGCATAGCGGGTTAACTCCAGGGGGCGATCTCGTGACGCCGCTCTTTCTTGACGGCCTGTTCGTATTCGGCGCGTGCCCGGGCGACGGAGTCGATTTCGGAGACCTCGGCGATGGGCACATCCCACCAGGATTCGTAGCCGGGGACGCGCATTTCCTTGTCCACCTCAATGACGATGGCGGTGGTGGAGGGGTGGCCGCGCAGCTCTACGAGTGCGGATTCGAACTCCGCCAAAGTCCTTGCGCGAACCGTGCGCGCGCCGAGGCCGGAGCAGATGGCGGCAAAGTCGACGGGGACGTTGTCGCCATCGAGGCTGCCTGTGGCGGTGCGGCAGCGGTAGTCGGTGCCGAAGCCGCCGGAGCCGATGGCGCGGGAAAGGACGCCGATGCTCGAGTAGCCGTGGTTGTCGAGCACGATGAGCTTGAGTTTGTAGCCCTCCTGAATCGAAGTCGCGATTTCGGAGGACATCATGAGGAAGGAACCGTCGCCGACCATGACGTAGACTTCGCGGGAGGGGTCGGCCATCTTGACGCCGAGTCCGCCGGCGATTTCATAACCCATGCAAGAGTAGCCATATTCCATGTGGTAGCCGCCGGGCTGATGGGTGCGCCAGAGCTTGTGCAGGTCGCCGGGCAGGCTGCCCGCGGCGTTGAGAACGACGTCCTGAGGCCGCGCGGCGCGGCTTACGGCGCCGATGATCTCACCCTGGCTGACAGGAGGACCGTGGCGGAGGTTGAAGATGCGATCGGTCTCCACCTCCCACTGGGCCTTCCACTCACCAATGGCGGAAGAGTACGCTTGTTCGACGGAGTAGCCGGCTAGAGCGGCCTCTAGCTGTTCGAGAGCGACACGGGCGTCGGCGATCAGGGGCAGGCCGGCGTGTTTGAAGGCGTCGAACTCGGCGACGTTGATGTTGATGAAGCGCACGCCGGGATTCTGGAAGGCGGTCTTGGAGGCGGTGGTGAAATCGCTGAGGCGTGTGCCGACGGCGATGACCAGGTCGGCCTCGCGAGCGGCGATGTTGGCTCCGGGCGTGCCCGTGACCCCGACTGCGCCGAGGTTGCGGGGATGATCGAACGGCAGGGAGCCCTTGCCGGCCTGGGTTTCTCCGGCCGGGATGCCGGTGCGCAGGGCGAAGCTGGCCAGAGCGGCGCTGGCCTGGCTATAGAGAACGCCGCCGCCGGCGACGATGAAGGGGCGCTTGGCGGCGCGAATGGCCTCGGCGGCGCGAGCGAGCATGACGGGCTTGGCGGCGCGAATGGCCTCGGCGGCGCGAGCGAGCATGACGGGCTCGGGGTGCGGGCGGGGGATGTGCCAGACGCGCTTCTGGAACATCTCCTCGGGGTAGTCCCAGGCTTCGGCCTGAACGTCCTGGGGGAGAGCGAGAGTGACAGCACCGGTGTGGGCGGGCGAGGTGAGTACGCGCATGGCCTCGACGACGGAGCAGGGAAGCTGGTCGGGGCGGTTGATGCGATCCCAGTAGCGGGAGACGGGCTTGAAGGCGTCGTTGACGGAGGTGTCCTGGCTTTGCTCAAACTCAAGATGCTGGAGCACAGGGGCGACGTTGCGGCGGGCGAAGATGTCGCCCGGCAGGAGCAGTACAGGGATGCGGTTGATGGTGGCGGTGGCAGCGCCAGTGATCATGTTGGTAGCGCCGGGCCCGATGGACGAGATGCAGGCAAAGGTGGAGAGCCGCATGCGAGTCTTGGCGAAGGCGGTGGCGATATGCACTGCGGCCTGCTCGTTCCGGCAGAGGTAGTAAGGGAAGTCGGGGTTCTGCTGGAGGGCCTGGCCGAATCCGGCGATGATGCCGTGGCCGAAGATGCCCCAAGCTCCTTCGAAGAAGCGGTGCTCGACACCGTCGCGTTCGACGTACTGGTTCTTGAGGAAGCCCAGGAGCGCCTGCGCCATTGTCACTCGTCGTGTTGTCATTGAGATGCCTCCTACGTGACGGGGATCAGAAGTACCGCGAAATGCTGTCGAGGCCGCGGCCGCGGTTCTCCGCAAGGGATTCGATGGCCTGGCCGACGGACCAGCCCTGGTGGATGATGCCGCCCACAGCGCAGGCCATGGCGAGGGGGTCCTCATCGCCGGGGTAGAGCACGTTTCTGCCGACCAGCGCGCCGCGGACGTTGGGTCCGGCCTGGAGCGCGGAGGCCAGCTCTTTGAGGAAGGGCGCCGGGTCGCCGGCGGATTCGCCGCCGAGCAGGAGGATGGGCAGGGAGGTGGCGCGGGCGACGGTCTCGTATCCGGGACAATAGGGGAGCTTGAGCCAGAGGTAGCGGCTGCTGTCGCCGAGTGCGGAGGCGACGCCGGCAATGCGGGCGAGGGACTCGCGGTCTTTCTTCACGGACCAGCCCGAGTCGGTTCTGGCGACCGGCAGGGGCTCGAGGAACATGGGCAGCCGCAGGGCATTGCTCTCGGTGATGGCCTGGGCACAGGCGAGAAGGGTCTTCAAGGAGCCGGCTTCGGCGTCGGCGATGCGGAGAAGGAGTTTCGCGCCGTCCAGGCGCCAGGCGGCGCAAGTGGCGGGGGTGGGACCGGTGACGGGGTCGTCCAGTTCCCAGCAGGAGCCGGCGATGCCGCCGCGGTTGAGGCTGCCGATGAGGACTTTGCCGTCGAGCAGGGAGGCCCCGCCGGCCTGTCGCACGCAATCGTCGAGGATGAAGAGATCCTCGAGGATGTCCATGGTAGCCATGAGGCCGTCGATGGAGCCGGCCGATAGGACACGCAGGATGCGGGCGAGGTAATCCTGGCGGTCCGCCATGGCGATGGGGTTGTCGCCGACCTTGGTGACGCGGCGGGCCGGGTGGTCGGCGGCGAGGATGTTGAGCTTGCCGGAAGGGACGAGGCGGTCGCGCCGTGTACGGGCCTGGGCGGCGCGCCAGGCGCATTCCGGGTCGGTTACGCGGATTTCGGTCAGCCGCGTCACGGCGGCGTCTGTCAGGAAGTGAGTAGCGGAGAACATAGGGGCTCCAAGGGGGGCCGCTCCGTTAGGGTCGCGGCTCGAAATTGAACGCTGTGCCGGGCTGGCTTCGGATGAGTTCGAGCACTTCAGGCAGGACCGGCATGGCCTCCGAGCAACTGAGCCGGCTGACCACAATGGCGGCGGCGGCGTTACCGAAGTGCAGGCACTCTTCGACGGACCTTCCTTGCAGAAGAGCGTAGAGGAAGCCGGAGGCGAAGCCGTCACCGGCGCCGATGGTGGTGCATACCTCGACCTTGTAAGGGGGCAGGAAGACCGATTCATCCCCGGTCCAGACCCGCGTCCCCTGCTCACCGAGTTTGGAGACCAGGACCGGCAGCCCCAATTTCCGTAGCTTGGCGGTGGCGAGGTCGAGCGTGGGCTCGCCGGCGACGAGCATGAGTTCCGGCTGATTGCCGATCAGAACGTCGACGAACGGCAAAGCGAGACGAACGGCGAGGCCGGCCTCCTCGGGACTGCGCCAGGACATGGCGCGGTAGTCGACGTCGAGAACGACCCGGCAACCGGCCTGGCTGGCCCGCTCCAAAGCGCGATATGCGCCTTCACGCGAAGGGGAGGCGCAGAGCGCGGTGCCGTTGGTGATGAACATGTGGGCCTTGGTGACATAGTCCAAGTCAGACGCCGTGACGGCGAGCAATGTGTCCACCGCGTCGTGACGGTAGAAGACCTGGGGGAAGCGGTCCGGTGGGGAGACTTCGGTGAGACAGAGCGAGGGGAGGAACCCGGGGTGGATCTGGAGGTGGGAGGTGTCCACTCTTTCGGTCCGCAGGAAGTCGATGAGGAACTGGCTGAGACTGTCGTCGCCGAGGCTGCTGACGATGCCGACACTCGCGCCGAGGCGGGAGAGCCCGACAGCCATGTTGGCGCTGGAGCCGCCGAGGTAGCGGGAGAAGCGGCGGACCTGCGGGAGGGGGACGTGGGGCTCTTCGGAGTAGAGGTCGTAACCGACGCGGCCTAAGATGACGATGTCCATGGGTTCACCTCATCCAACCAGGGGGAGCCTGGGATCCTGCTCGCCCCAGGTGTCGCGGATCCAGGCATATTGCGGGTCGTCGGAAGCGGCCATGGAGTGGGCCGAGCCGGCCAGCGCGTTCAGGTAATAGACGTTGTATCCATGGGCCGCGACGACAGGGTGGTAGCCTTCTGGAACAAGGACGAGTTCGCCATCGCGTACGGTGATCGTTTCGTCGATGCGCAGGTCGGGAGTGTAGACCTTCTGGATGGCGTAGCCATCGGGCTTGTCGATGCGGTAATAGTAGATCTCCTCGAGATCCACTTCGCCGGGGGGATTGTGGACGTCGTGCTTGTGGGGCGGGTAGCTGGACCAGTTGCCGCCCGGGGTGTAGACCTCGCAGATGAGGATGCGGTGGGCGGGAAAACCGGGCTGGATCATGTGATTGATCTGGCGCGTGGCGTTGGCGCCGCCGCGGATCTCCACGCGCACGTCTGAAGGCGTGACCAGTGCGGCGGCGTGACGCTGTTCGGCTTTGGAGTAGCAGAAGGC
>JACRKW010000009.1:0-5470 GCA_016215215.1 Acidobacteriota bacterium | reverse complement strand
GCGGTGGGCGGGAAAACCGGGCTGGATCATGTGATTGATCTGGCGCGTGGCGTTGGCGCCGCCGCGGATCTCCACGCGCACGTCTGAAGGCGTGACCAGTGCGGCGGCGTGACGCTGTTCGGCTTTGGAGTAGCAGAAGGCGATGTCGCAAGGGGTGGTCGCAGTAAGTGTAAAGCGGGTTTGAATGGGCAGATAGAGTGTATGGGGCAGGCCGCTGAAGACATCCGCACGTCCGCCGACGGAGGGGAAATCGCCCGCCGAAGAGCGGACGGCGCAAGTTCCTCCGAGCAGGACGATGCCGAGCTCACGCCCGGCGGTGTCTTCTTCGATGGACCGGCCGGGGTCGAGACGCAACGTCTTGAATCCAAGGAATTCGAAGCCGAAGGTCTCGATGGCCGAGCCGGACCGATTCGGGCGAACAAGAAGGGACATCAGGCTGGCTCCTTAGGGGCGCACGTGGACTGCCGGACGATCAACTGGCCGGGAATCTTGACGTTGGGTTCAGATGCGGCTCCGCCCAGGAGGTGGATTAGGGTCTCCAGCGCGATGCGGCCCATGTCGCGCATGGGCTGGCGAACGGTAGTGAGGGGGGGCGAGGAGTATTGGGCGACGAAGAGGTCGTCAAAACCGACGACGGAGATGTCATCCGGCACGCGGAGGCCGCGGGACGAGATGGCGCTCATGGCCCCGAGCGCGGTCATGTCGTTGTAGCAGAAGACGGCGGTTGGAGGGACAGGGAGAGAGAGCAAGGACTCCATGGCGGGGGCGCCGCCGTCAGGCTTGCCGTCGCCGTGGGTGACGTACTCGGGGAGAAAGGGTAGATAAGCGAGGTCGAGGGCGGAGCGGTAACCGCCAAAGCGTTCGGTGTCGGACTGGCAGCCGAAGCGATCGCCGATGTAGGCGACGCGGCGATGGCCGAGACCGACCAGATGGCGGGTGGCGTCAAGGCCGCCGGTGACATTGTCGATCATGACCGAGTGCATGAACTCGCTGGGGTGCTGATTGTTGAGCAGGACGATGGGGACACGCGCCTGGGAGAGCATGTCACCGTAGATCGCACCGACGCGGGAAGAGGTGACGATGATGCCGTCGACGCGGCGTTCCTCGAAGGCGCGAACGACTCGCATCTCGCGCTCAGGCTGGGCGTTGGAGTTGGCGAGAAGGACGGAGTAGTCGTGATCGTTGGCGGCGTCTTCAATACCGAGAACCACTTCGGCCGCGAAGGGGTCGGCGATGCTGGTGACCACGACGCCGATTGTTGCGGTGCGGCTTGTGACGAGGCTGCGTGCCGCAAAGCTGGGCCGGTAACCTGTCTCTTCGGCGATCTTGCGTATGCGGGCCGTGGTTTCCTCGCTGATCAGGGGGCTGCCTCTCAGGGCACGCGAGACGGTGGAGTGTGAGACGCGCGCGATGCGCGCTATATCTTTGATGGAAGCACGTTTCACGCGCTGTTGTCTCCGTGACGGCGCAATATTCGAAAAGCCCGCGCTGCACACGTTTGCAGACGAGCAATAAAGAAGATCCTAGCGCCGCCCCTGGCATATGTCAATTCCCCGCATGTAACGAGTTGGCACCCTCACAGCTCCAGGGCAGAGCCTTGCGCGTAGTATCACCCAGTTGGCGCAGGGAGGGGGCGAGTGTCCTCAAGGGCGAATGAGGAATTTTACTTCCTGGGTGCAGACGTGTGCGGCTTTTCATTGACTCATTTCTGAGCGGCACCTATAATCGCCGAAGGGGCGCTGCTCACTCAGGCTTCTCGCCGCCGATGGGGCGCGTAGTGGCAGGTGGGCGGCTCCTGGTACTTCAGGGATATACCGGTGGCATCAGAGTGCGCTGATAGCGCGGACCCTGTTTGGTCACTGCATTCTCATCACGCAGAAGGAGCCAAGTCATGGCTAAGTCCGTCAGAACTCTGCTTTTCGCTCTATTGGTGGCGTCACCGATCTGTTTCGCCCAGTTTGACAGTGCGACTGTGCTGGGCACCATCAAGGACCCGTCGGGCGCGGTGGTGATGGGGGCGAAAGTGTCGCTTTCGAACGTGAGGACGGGGATTGTCGTATCCGCGCAGAGCGATGCATCAGGCAACTACCAGTTCCTGAACGTGGCGATCGGCAGTTACACGGTGAAGGCCGAGCAAACGGGCTTTAAGGCGGCGGTAGCGGAGCCTTTCGAGGTAACGGTGAGCGCCCGGCAGCGCGTGGACCTGACGCTGCAGGTGGGCGCTGTGACGGAAAGCGTGGTGGTGACAGGAGCGGCGGCGGCGCTGGAGACGGAGTCGAGCGACCGTGGGCAGGTGATCAACAACGTGACGATCGTGAACCTGCCGCTGAACGGGAGATCGTACGCGGACCTGGCGCTACTGGCGCCGGGGGTGCGGAAGTCCAACATCACGGCCCGGGACGCCTCGTTCAACGTCAACGGCCTGCGGAGTTCGCTGAACAACTTCATGTTGGACGGCGTGGACAACAATGCCTACGGCACCTCAAACCAGGGCTTTTCCAACCAGATCGTTCAATTGAATCCGGATGCGGTGCAGGAGTTCCGTGTGCAGACCAACAACTTCTCGGCCGAGTACGGCCGTGCGGGCGGCGCAGTGATCAACGCCAGCCTGCGCAGCGGCACGAACAGCTTCCATGGGTCGGCCTGGGAGTTCCTGCGCAATACGAAGTTGAACGCGGTGGGTTTCTTCAAGCCTTCGACGGGCGTCAAGCCGGTGCTGGTGCAGAACCAGTTTGGCGGAGCATTCGGCGGTCCGGTCAAGAAGGACAAGATGTTCTTCTTCGCCAACTACGAAGGGTTCCGTAACGTCGCGCGCGCGCTGCAGTTTGCCAGCATTGCCACGCCGGACCAGCGGCAGGGCCGGATGGGGGTTCCGGTGAGAAATCCCCTGACCGGCGATGTCTACACCGACGGCGTCATCCCGCAAAGCGCGATCACCGCCTTTGCGCGCAAGGTGTTGGCAGATCTGCCCTCGCCGACGCGGGGAACCGCCGGGGGAGCCGTCCCGTCGAACAACTGGGACTACCTGACTCCCACGCCGACGGTCGACGACAAGGGCGATGTCCGCTATGACCATTACCTGAGCAGCAGGCTCAACGCCTTTGCCCGCTACAGCCACCGCCTGATGAATCGCACGGAGAATCACGTGATCCCCGGTCCATCCGGCGGCGACGCCAACGGCAACGTCCGGGTGCTGAACAGGCAAGTCACCGCCGGCTTCAATTACAACGTCACGCCGACATCGGTCTTCGACTTCCGCATCGGCATCAGCCTGTTTGAAGGCGGCAAGAGCGCGCTGTTTTCAGACCGCCCGAACATGCTGGAAGCGTATGGGATTCCCGGGTTGCCGAAGTCGGATGTGATCGGCGGCGGGCTGACTTCGCAGTCCATCGGCGGCTTCACCAGCCTGGGCCGCCAGTCTTCGAACCCGCAGTTCCAGAACCCCTCCACGGTGAACCCGAAGGTGAACTACTCGAAGATCTCCGGGCGGCACACCTGGAAGACAGGGTATGAGTTTCAGTCGATCAACACGGACATCTTCGACTTCAACCCGCAGTATGGGCAGGACAGCTACAGCGGGCAGTTTTCGCGGCCCACGGGCTCGCCCAGCAGCAACCTGTACAACCTGGCGGATTTTCTGCTGGGAGCGCGCTCCAGCTACAGCCTGAACAACGAAATCGTTCTGAAATACCGGCAGCGAATGTACTTCATGTAACTCCAGGACGACTGGAAGGTGAACTCACGTCTGACACTGAACCTGGGTGCCCGCTACGAGTTCGCCACGCCGCAGTGGGAAGCCGAGAACCGGCTGTCGAACTTCGATCCGGTCAACCTGAAATTGATGCGCGCCTCCGACGGCGGAGTCTACGATCGGGCGCTGGTGCGGCCGGATAGGAACAACTTCGCTCCGCGGATCGGACTCGCTTTCACGCTCACGCCCAGGACCGTGATTCGCAGCGGATATGGCATCAGCTACATTCACTTCAACCGGCTGGGCGGCGAGAACCTGTTGGGCTACAACGGGCCGAACATTGTGAATCTGACCATCAGCCAGGTGCCGACATCGGCGGCCTGCGTTGGAGATCAATACCGCAACTGCTTCCGGACGACGCAGATGGGCTATCCGAACGGCCTGGTGAGTCCGGCGAACTTCTCGACGGCCACCACGCGAACCAACTACACTCCGGCGGATTACCGCACCAGCTACGTGCAGAGCTGGCACCTGACGATTCAACGCGAGATCGCGAAGGAGTTGGTGTTCGACATCGCCTATGTTGGCAACCGGTCAGTGGGTCTGATGACCCTGGGCGACTACAACCAGGCCGTGCCCAATCAGCCGGGGCAGCATCTCCCGATCGCCACGCGCCGGCCGATCCAGGGATTCGATTTCATACAGATCTCCTGGGGTGGCGGATTCTCGGTCTACCACGGCATGCAGATGAAGCTGGAGAAGCGCTACTCGAATGGGCTCTACCTGCTCAACAGTTTCACCTGGTCCAAGGTGATCGACAACGCGGCGGGCCACTTGGAGGCGTTCAACGGCGACAACTCCCGCGTGAACTTCCGCGACCTGCGTAACGAAAAGGCTCTAGGCAGCTACAACCAACCGGTGAACAACACGAGCACGGTAGTGTGGGAGGTGCCGTACGGCCGCGGGCGCAAGCATAGGGCTTCGGTGAACGGGTTGGTCAATGCGGCATTCGGCGGCTGGCGGTTGACCGGCATCAACACGATGACCAGCGGACAGCCGATCAACATCAGCTACGCTGCACCGAGCGCCTTCCAGGTTTCGACGGCGCCGACCTACCGGCCCAACTACATCGGCGGGAGCCTGTACTCCTCCGATAGGAGCGTGGGCAACTACTTCAACAAAGCCGCGGTCTCCGCTCCGAGTGTGGCCACGCCAAACGATCCCTCCCGTCCGTTCGGCAATCTCGGACGCAACGTGGCTCGCAGTGAAGCCATGTTCAACTTTGACGGCGCGGCGCACAAGGAATTCCCGCTGCCGTGGGAAGCGACACGGATCGAATTCCGCGCCGAGTTCTTCAACCTCTTCAACACGACGAATCTTGGTGCCGCACAAGGAAACGTGCTGGCCAATAATTACGGCACCATCACTGGGCTGTCTTCTCCCGCGCGCCAGATCCAGTTCGCGCTGAAGTTCGCGTTCTGACGGTACGACGCTGCTTTCGGGCGGCACACGGCGTGCTGGTGTACCTTGGGTACGGAGTATGCCCATGACATCGCGCGAGCGCGTGCTGGCCACGCTGAATCATCAGGAGCCGGACCGGATTGCGTTGGACCTTTCGGGGCACCGGTCGTCGGGTATTTCGGCGGTCGCCTATCCGAAGTTGCGTGCGGCGTTGGGGCTGCCGCCGCGGCCGGTGTATGTCTATGACCCCGTGCAGCAACTGGCCATTGTCGACGAGGACGTGCTGGACCGGTTCGGCGTGGACACGATCGAACTGGG
>JACRKW010000008.1 GCA_016215215.1 Acidobacteriota bacterium | reverse complement strand
TTGAAGCTGAAACCGTCGGGCCGCGTCGCCCTGGAATGGGCGCGATTCACGGAAGAAACCGAGTAAGAGGCTGAGTACAATGAGCGAACTCGAACCGCAACAAAGCACGCCGCCCGAAACGGCGCCCGAAGCTCCGGCGGAGGCCGCGGTGGCTCAACCGGAAGCCGCACCGGCGCCGGCCCCGGCCGCCTCCGCTCCGGAGGCCACGCCGGCACCGGTGCAGGAGCCTGCGCCGGTGGCCGCTGTCACGGCGGAAGCCGCGCCGCCGGCCGCGGCGGCAAAACCGGCCGGACGTCCGCCGCAAAAGCAGGGCGAACGGCGCGACAAGCCTGCCGGAAGGCCGGAGTCCGGCGAACGGCGCGATCGGCCTGACCGCGGCGATCGCGGCAAAGGGCCGGAACGCGGCGGCGATCGAGGCGAACGCCGCGGACCGCGCGACCAGGGCCGCGGCGGCGACAGGCCGCGCGGCATCGAGCCGCAGGCCGACATGGACCTGGAGAAGCTCATCGCCGACAGCCTTTACCTGGACAACCAGGCTCATGCCGTCGTCGCCCGCATGCGGGACATGGACTCCGGAACGCGCAGCCAGTTGCGGCGGTTCTTCAGCGCGGTGCGCCGCGCCTGCCGTGCAGCTGAGGGCGAGCGCCAGCACCAGTTCGTGATGCTGCGGGCGCGCCTGGCCTACACCATCGCGCGGCATCAGTTGCGCAGCCTCGATTCGCTGGAACGGCTGCTGCTGCAGGTGACCCGCAAGAACGACGCGCGCGGATACGAGAGGTTCCGCGACCTGTTTGAAGCCATTGTCGCCTACAACGAGTAGGCCTAGAGAAATAAAGGACTTCCGGAGTATCCCATGAGCGCTCACACCTCCGATACAAAGCTCGGCCTGATCGGCAAACTACTGCTGGATGGCGAGATGACCTGCGAAACCGGGCTGCACATCGGCGCGGGCAAGGGTTCGCTGGACCTCGGCGGCGCCGACAACCCCGTGGTCAAGGACGCCTTCGGCCGGCCCTATGTGCCCGGCAGCACCCTGCGCGGCAAGATGCGCAGCCTGCTGGAACAGTCGGCGGGCCTGGTGTCGCCGGGAGACCTGGTCTACCTCTCCCGCCGGAGGGGCCAGGAAGTGCGCATCCATCAGAGCGACGAACCGGGCGACGAGATCTGCCTGCTGTTCGGCCGCAATCCCGGGCGCATGGAGCGGGTGTCCGGCGACGTCCTGGAACCGGCCTTCGCCACGCCGGCGCGGCTTACCGTCTACGACGCGCCGCTGGACCTGGACTCCATCTCGCCGCAGATGCGCGAGAACCTCGACGATGAACTGACCGAGGTGAAGAGCGAGAACGCCATCGACCGCGTCACGGCGCAGGCGAACGCCCGCACGCTGGAGCGCGTGCCCGCCGGCGCGAAGTTCCGCGTCCGGTTTGTGATCGACATTCTCTGCCCTGAAGACCGCGAACTGGTGGGGACCTTCGTCCAGGGTCTGCGGCTGCTGGAAGACGACGCTTTGGGCGGAGGCGGCTCGCGCGGCAGTGGCCGGGTTTCGTTCAGCGGCTGGAAGGCCACCTGGCGGAACAAGGCTTATTACGCCGCCGGAGAGCCGGAACAGACGCTTCTGGAATCGGCTGGAACGGCGGCTCTGCAAGCCGGAATCCGTAGTGAGGACTTCAGCGGCCAGCTCGTCTGACCCATCGAAATCCAATGAACCCCGCGCTGCTCATTCGCTTGCGGCCCACCACGCCCTGGCGCATCGGTCCGGACACCGGCGCCCGGGACCAGGCGTCGGCCATCCTCCACAGCGACGCCCTCTATTCGGCGGTCTGCCTGGCATTTGAACAACTGGGCCTGCTGGAGGAGTGGCTGGGCGCCACGGCCAAGCCGTTTGGCGAACCGGCGGTGCGTTTCAGCTCCTGCTTCCCCTGGCAACGCGGTTTCCTCTATGCGCCGCCGCCGGCGCGGCTGTGGCCGCCCGTAGAAGGCCCCACCCCTCGCGTGCGGTGGAAGGGCGCCACCCTGCTGCCTACATCCGTGATCGCAGGGTTGCTCCGCGGGGAGACGCCGACCGAGGATCAGTGGACGGTGGATGGCCATAGCGGGTGCTTGATCCCTTTGAACAGCCGATCGGCATCGGGGCCGTTCCGCCTGCTGAGGCGCTCCAGCGCGGCAGTAGACCGAGTCACAGGCGGCCTGGCTGAGCCTCACCTGACCACCTGCGTTCAATTCGCGCCGGCATCCGGACTCTGGTGCGCCGCGCAATTCTCGAATCCGTCGACTTACGCCGTCTGGGCGCCCAAGCTGCAGGCGGCGTTCCGTCTGCTGGCCGATAGCGGCCTGGGCGGGCTGCGTTCACGCGGCTTTGGACGCTCCAGGACGCCGGATTTCCAAGCTGGGGAGTTGACGCATCTGCTCTTCGGCGGCGATGCGGCGCCAGCTGCCAAGAATGCCTGGTGGCTGTTGTCGCTCTACAGTCCAGCGGACGGGGACGCGGTGGATTGGTCTTCTGGCGACTACCGGCTTGTCGAACGCGCCGGACGCACTGGGGCCTACCGCAGCCCCGGACGCGAGAAGCTCCACTCACGCATGGTGGCGGAGGGTTCGGTACTGGCAGGCGACGCGCTCCGCGGCGCGGTTCGAAATGTGGCCCCGGAGGGCTCCCCCCACCCCATCTACCGGGCTGGCTACGCGCTGGCTATTTCCATTCCCTGGCCGGTGAACGCATGAAACACTACCGCCTCACCGTCTTGACACCATTGCTCGCCGGCGATGGGCAGCGGCTTTCACCCATCGACTACATGGTTTGGAAGGACCAGGTCAACGTCCTGGACCAGAAGAGGATCTTCCGCCTGCTGGCCAAGGGTCCGCGGCTGGACACCTATCTCACCCAGATTCGCCGCGCCGAGAAGCTCGACTTCGCCTCCTGGGGCGGTTACGCCCAGAACTACGCCAGCCGCCGGATCCCATTTGATCATCCGGCTTCGGCTGCCTACTGCGCGCGCACCTCGGCCGAGAACCTATTCATCCCGACTTTTGCAGCCTCTCCCGCGGGCGGCATCTACGTCCCGGGCAGCGCGCTGAAAGGGCCTCTGCGTACCGCGGCGGTGATGGATCGGACGTCTGAAGCGCAGTGGGGAGACTTGGCGGCGCGAATCGACGCGGCCGAGCGGCCGCCCCGCCGGCCGGCCGAGCCGCTGGAAGCCGCGGCCATGGGCGCCGCAGGCGCCAGCCGCACCAGAGCGCTGATGGTAGGGGACTCCAAAGCCATCCCCTGCGGGGGCGCCACCAGGATTTACCTGCTCCGCACATCCACTCTCCTGGCACGAGGCAACCGCCTGGAACTGGGCTGGAAGATGAGCCCGCGAGGAGCGGTAGAAGCCCGGCGGCCGGCCGACTCCACGCCGGTCTTCGCCGAAATGGCGGCCCCCGGAACGGTCTTTGAAGGCACGTACGAGGAGAGCGGTCCTCTGTCTCATCCGGAGATGCTGAAAGCGCTCCGCTGGAGAGACGCGGCCGGTGCGCGTCGTTTTGCCCAAGCGGCCAACGACGCGGCCGAGAAGCTGCTCGCCGCACAGTTGAACTACGCCGAGATTGCCGGTTTGACCGGGGTGGCCCAGTCCCTGGAGACCCTGCGCGTGAAACTCGCCGGGGCCCGGGCCGAACAGGGCTGCTGCCTCATCTGCTTCGGCTGGGGAACGGGTCTCCTGGCCAAGACCGCCAGCGTGGACATGAATCAGGATGCTTACCGACAGATTCTACGGAAGCTGCCCGTGTACGGGCCTCAGGCACGAACGGGGCTGCCCTTTCCAAAGACCCGCAAGGTGGTTTTCCTGAACGATCAGCCGGCGGCATTGCCTGGGTGGGCTCAACTTTCCTTCGGCGGAGGCTAAGTTCTGGTGCCTGGACCTAGTACAACCACCGAGGTCCAGGCCTAAGCTTAGAATCCAAGAATGCCGATGGAGCATGTTAGAATGAGGCTAACTTTCTGCCCAATCCAGATTCTGGGACGGGCGGGGGCAAGGCACCGACTCTATGTATAACGCTTTCTTTGGCTTCAGGGAGAATCCGTTCAACCTGAGCCCGGACCCTGCCTTCCTGTACCGCAGCCCGCAGCATGAAGAGGCTTTGGCCAATCTCATCTACGGGGTCCACAGCCGAAAGGGCTTCATCGTTCTTACCGGTGAGGTCGGAACCGGTAAGACCACTATGCTCGAGTGCCTGCGGGACTACCTGGAGGCGCAGTACATCGAGTTCGCGTTCCTGTTCAATTCGCGGATCAACACGGAGCAGTTTTTCGAGATGATCGCCTACGACCTGGACCTGCGCTGCGCGCACAAGTCCAAGACGGAGGTGTTGTTTGCCCTGAACCATCTGCTGATCCAGCAGGCCAACGAGGGGCGGACCACCGTGCTGATCGTGGACGAGGCGCACAACCTCGAATGGGACGTTCTGGAGGAGATCAGGCTGCTTGGCAACCTGGAGAATCCCAGGCTGGGCAAGCTGCTGCAGATCGTCCTGGCGGGCCAGCCGGAGCTCGACCGCAAACTGGACGCACCGAACCTCAGGCAGTTGAAACAACGGATCGTGTTGCGCTGCAGTTTGGCCCCGTTCACGCTTGCTGAAGCCGTAGAGTACATCAACTCCAGGCTCAAAAAGGCGGGCATGCCGGAGCCGACGGTCTTCCCCGACGGCGTACTGAAGGAGATCCATCTGCGCAGCCAGGGGATCCCCCGCCTGATCAACGCCATCTGCGACAACCTTCTGCTCACCGCTTTTGCCGTGGAAGAGAAGCAGACGACCTTCGAGATGCTCGATGAAGTGTGCCAGGATATGCGCCTGGAGTGGCCCGGTAAGCGGCTTCGCGGCCGTTCGCCCCTCTCGGCGGAGTCCGGTGAGGCTACCACGCCCCTCTACTCACCCCGCGAGCAATTCTGAGATCGTACCCCCCAAGGGGTGAAGAAACCCGCCACCCCACCCCCAGTACTAAGAACGACCTAATACCACTAAGATCAATACCTTAGTGTTCCTAAGTTGAAGTACTGAATAAGTAACTAGGACAAATCCTACCACCTAGACCGAAAGTCCTCTACTAGCATCAGGTATAACCCTGAGTAGGAAGGGGATCTGACAATGTCGCCCGGCCTCGCCGGGTGTTTGGCAGGTTTGAAAGAAGGTAGTAGACAAATGTCGAAGTATCTAGGTTTGGGTGTTGTTTGCACGTTGATCTTCCTGGCGACGGTCGGATCGGCAGCGGTGGTGCCGGCAGGCGCGTCTGTCATGATCACGCCTCAGCAGCCGGAGCTTCCTTGGGAGATCACGCCCGAGAAGCCAGGCAACCCTTGGGACATCACGCCCGAGAAGCCGGGCAACCCTTGGGACATCACGCCTGAGAAGCCGGGCAACCCTTGGGACATCACGCCCGAGAAGCCGGGCAACCCTTGGGACATCACGCCCCAGCAGCCTGAGAACCCCTGGGAGAACCTGAGGTAGAAGCAGTTCAAGTCTGAATCAGACCCGGCAATGCTCACTGGAGCGTTGCCGGGTTTAGTGTTTTCAGGGGAGCACTGCGTATGTGCCGAGGAGCGGGGAGGGGCTGGTGAGGCCGCTGCCATCGGTGGCGTTGGCCCAGATGCTCTTCGTTCCTGCAAAGGTGCTTTTGAGCGATAGATCCAGGGCAACGACCAACTGATTGCCGGCTAAGGCGGCGGAGGAAGTCATGCCCCAGACGACGCACTGGCTATTCTGAGCCGACTCGGCGGCACCGAGGCGAACTGGGGCCCAGTTCACTCCCGCATCATCGGCCAGATAGAGGATTGACGAGACGCGGTTCAGCAGAATGTAGCAGCCCCCATCGCCGCGTTGCTGGGAATGGATGAGGAGACGCGGCGTGGCAATGTCCTGGGGGCCGTTGGGGTCGCTGAACGTCAGCGTGAATACCTGCCTGTTGCCGCTTGCACTCGCAGGGGACACCGAAACGGCCGAGGGTGGAAGGTTGACTACCCCGCTCGCGACGGTGAAGGACCCCATGAGAGGCGAGGGGCTGGTATTTCCAGCGGCGTCGGTGACATTGGCCCAAATGGACTTCTGCCCGCTGAACGCGGCGGTGAAGGCGAGGTCGAGATTCAGCGTGGCGACGGTTCCCGTCAGGGTGATGGCGCTGGTGGAGGCGCGCACCGAGCATTGGCTGTTCTGCGCAACATCGGCGGTTCCGAGGCGGGCGGGTGAGCTCCAGACCGCGCCGGCGTCATCAGCCAGGTAGATCAGGCCGGCGGCCCGGTCCACGGCCAGATAGCAGCCGGCGGATGCCGATTGTTGTGCGTTGATCAGCACACGCATCCAGGCCAGATCGGACGCCCCTTTGGGGTCGGCGAACGTGAAGGAAAACACCTGCGCCGAACCAGAGCCGCTCGCTGGTGTCACGGCGAGCGGGCCTAAAGCCTGCTGGCCTCCCGTAGTGACATTGAAAGTGGCCATCAGGGGGGATCCGCTGGTGACGGAGGCCGAGTCGGTGGCGTTTGCCCAGATGGACTTCTGGCCCCCGAAGGCAGATGCAAAGGCGAGGTCGAGCACGAGGGTGGCGGTGGTGCCCGCCAGAGCCAGACTGCTGCTTGCGCCGCGTATCGTGCATTGGCTGTTCTGGGCGGTATCGCTGGTTCCGAGACGGGCAGGGGCGCTCCAGACCGAGCCGGCATCGTCGGCGAGATAGACGAGGCCGGCGGCGCGGTCCACGGCGAGATAGCAGCCGGCGGCCGCCGACTGTTGAGCGTTGATGAGAACGCGCATCCAGGCCAGGTCGGCGGCGCCTTTTGGGTCGGCAAAGGAGAAGGTAAAGACTTGGCCGGCGCCGCTGCCGGCCGGGGGGGACACCGAGACCGGCCCCAGCGGCTGCCCGGCTCCGGCGGAGACGTTGAAGACACCGAGTTGAGGCGAGGCGCCGGTGAGCCCCGCGGCGTCGGTGGCGTTGGCGAAGATGAGCCGCCGGCCGTTGAATGCCGGGGCAAAGGTCAAGTCGGCGGTAAGGGTGAGGGCGGCGCCGTTGGTGGTGATACTGGATCCGGCTGCACGGAAGGCGCATTGGTTGTTCTGCGCGACGTCGGTGGTCCCGGCGCGCGCCGAGTGGGACCAGGCGTCGCCGGCGTCATTGGCCAACCAGATGACTCCGGTAGTGCGGTCCCAAGCGAAGTAGCAGCCGCCGGTGGCAGACTGCTGGCCATTGATGAGCACGCGGAGCACGGCGATGTCGGCGGCGCCGTTGGCGTCGGAGTAGGTGAAGGTGAAGACCTGCGCCGCGCCCGAGCCGGCCGTCGGAGAGACAGATATGGCGGCCGGCGGCAGATTGGCCTGGGCGACGCTGACGGTCCAGGCGCCGAGCGTGGTCCAGCCGGACTGAGCCCCCTGCGAATCGGTAGCGGCGCCGTAGACGGTCTTAGTGCCCGAGAAGGCCGACTTGAATTCCAAGTCGGCTGCGACCACGAGCGTATTGCCCGCCACCGTAATGGATGTCACGGAAAGGCGCAGGCGGCATTGTCTGTTTTCCTGAAAGCCCGGATCTCCCGGGACGCCAGACACCCAGGTTGCGCCGTTGTCATCGGCAAGAAGTATGCGGTTCACGGACTGGTCGGCCCGCAGGGAGCAGCCGGCTGCGTCCACGGCCTGTGTGTTAAACAGGAGCCGGCCGGCGGAGATATCCGCGCCGCCGTTGAGGTCAGAGAGAGTCAGCGCAAAGACTCCGCCTGAACCTGAGCCGGATGCAGGAGAGACCGACTGTGCCGAAGGAGCCTGGTTGGCCGGCGCGAACACGGTCCAGGCGCCAACCGGAGCAAAGCCGGTCTCCTCACCCGAGACACCGCTGGCATTGGCCCAGATCTGTTTCTGGCCGGCGAAACCGGCGGCGAAGGCGATGGCGGCAGTGAACTTCCAGCCACCGGCAATAGCCGCCGTGGAGGAAGCCGCGCCGTTGAGCGTGCACTGCGAGTTGCTTGCCGTGTCCGCTGTGCCGGGACGAACCGCGGTCCAGACCTGACCGTTGTTGTCGGCCAGAGCGAGCAGCCCGGAGGCGGGCGAGAACCGGACGCGGCAAGCAGGGAGTTTGTTCAGCAGCGCCGCGACGGTGAACTCCATCACTGCGATTTGTGGCGCGCCGCCGGGATGAGTCACTGAGAGCTCGAACGCCTGAGAGGAGCCGGAGCCGGCGTTGGGCAGCAACCCCTGGATGGACGGCAGAGCACCCATGGCCACGCGGGTAACGAACATGCGGAGAGCCGAACCGGCCGCCGGTTGGGCGGGGTTCTTCTGAGCGAAATCCGGCGAGGAGCTTTGGCCCGCCAGGATGACGCTGCCGGCGGACGATAGCGCAAGAGCAGCGGCGCCATCGGCGCCGGAGCCACCGAGGTAGGTGGAGAAGGAGACCGGGTTGCCGCTCTGGCTGATGCGGAGGAGGAAGGCGTCATAACCGCCTCCGCTGGCCGGCTGCAGCGGCGATTGCAGCGGGAAGTTGGAGGACGTAGTAGAACCCGCCGCCAGCAGCCCGCCCTGGCCGTCGAGCGCCAGGCAGGTGACAGTCTCCTTGCCCGCGCCGCCGACGTAGGTCCCCCAGGACTGCGAAGAGAGGGCGCTGTTCAGCCGCACCAGGAAGCCGTCCTGAAGACCGGAGAGAGTGCCAACCCAGGCGGCGGGCGCTGGAAAGTCCGAAGACGGGGTCACGCCGCCCGCGTAGACGTTCTGAGAACCGTCCACGGCCAGCGCCAGGACCATCTCGACATTGGCGGCATTTCCGAGCGAGCCTCCCAGGTAAGTCCCGCCCAGCAGTGTGGATGCCATCATGTCGAACTTCAGCACAAAGCCGTCCTGGCAGCCGCGCAGGCTGCTCTGCGCCGCGCCGGCGGGCACCCCGAGATTGGCCGACCCGGTGGCTCCAGCGCCGGCGCCGCCGAGAAGCGTCGCGGCCTGCCTGACACCCGATGGCGAGAACCTGGCGAGAAAACCATCCTGCAGGCCGCGGTTGATGACCTGCCAGCCGGAGGCCCCAGGCAGGGTGGCGGAGGAGGTATCGCCGCCGATCCAGACGCCGGTGGAGGTCAGGACGAGGGCGTTGGCGGCGTCAGACTGGGCGCCGCCATAGTAGGTGCCGAATGCCAGAGAAGCGCCGTCAGGAGCCAGTTTGAGCAGGAAGGCATCCCTGGGGCCGGAGAGGGTGGCTTGAGCCGGGATGGAGAGCGGGAAATTGCTTGAAGAGGTCGCGCCGGCGACATAAGCCGAGCCCATGGAATCGACGGCGATGGCAGTAGCGCGGTCATCTCCGGCGCCGCCGATGTAGGTGGCAAAGACCAGCCGCCCGGTGGCGGGCTCCAGTTTGGCGACAAAGGCATCGACGCCGCCGGAGCGGGGCAAGGCGGGCGATTGCGTGGGCAGGTCCGGAGCGTCGGTGTAGCCGGTGACGTAGACGAAGCCCGCAGCGTCGGCGGCGACGCCCGTGGCGGCGGAGATGCCGTTGCCGCCAAGGAGGGTGCTGAAAGTGACGGCCGGGTCGATTACCAGTGGAAGCGCCGGGTTGTATTCATCCACCTCGAAAGCGGCTTCCCCACCGGGCTTGAGAACGTAGCGCCCCTCTATGCGGACCGTACGGCCGCCGTCGCGCTGGAACAGCAGCGGCGGAGCCTCGTGCCAGTCGCCTCCCGAAGTTTGGACGCGCAGGGATCCATCCAATTCGATAGCCAGGCGGGTTGCGGGCGAGTAGCGCAAACGGATCACGCCGGGCGAGACGCCGGGATGGACGACGAATTCGGACTTGATCTGGCCGTCAGACGAGCCGGCGCGCAAATCCACCCCCGGATAGATTCCGGCCACCGAAACGCACTCATAGGCGGGAACGCCGCGTATCCAGGCCGATTCATCCCGGCCTCGGATGTATGAGACGGTTCCGGCCGGGCTGCCGCAGGGAGAGAGCGACGCGCCGGCGGCCGAACCGGGGAAGTCCAGCCGCAGCAGGTGAGCGCCGTCGCGGAACGTCATCCCGGCGGGGTCGATCACTGCGTCGACATTGGCTCCGCGGGCGACCCACTGGCGGGCCGTCACGGTGTGGAAGACCACGGGCAGGCCACCGGCGGCCCAGAGCCGGCCGGCTACCAGCAGCGACAGCCAGATGGATCCCGCGATACACCGCACGTACTGTTTGTCGGCCGTACCGGGGTAAGTCTGAGCGGAAAAAGGCCCGCCTGCCTGTGGATTACCGCACCCACCCGATGGAATAGAGCCGCCAAGCGACAGGGATACCCTCAGGAGCGCCGGATCCTCGAGGGCCGCGGACCGCGCGCGAGGCGTCGAAACGCAGGGTCAGCGCGTCTGGAGCATCGCCGGCATCGAATCGCCACTCGAAGGGGCCTGGTTGCAGAACAGTTTCGTGAAGGACCCTCCGGCCCGATCTGACTTTCAGGAACGAGGCCGGCCCAATCCACTCTGGAAGCTCTCCGGTGATCTCCACAGGGCCGTGGCCGCGGGGGAGCATCCAGTGCATCCTGCGCGCGGCCCAGCCGCCGCTATAGTAGCCCTGTGAATGGAGAGCGGTCAGGTCGATCTTACGGCGGCAGGCCTGGACGACGAGATTGGCAAGACGCTCAGCAGCAGGGCGCAAGGGCCCGGTGCCGCAGCGGCGGATGGCCTCGCCCCAGATCTTGTCGTACGTGTCCAGACCGTAGTACCAGCAACCGGGCGCCCAGCGGGAGCCGGTCTGCCGGCGCAGGAGCGCGCGCAGTTCGCCGAAGCGCGCGGCGCCGCCGGAGGCGGTCTTGGTTTCCCCGTACTCGCGCAGGCAACCCAGATCCCTGGCCAGGTAGGGCAAGCCGAAACGTTTGCCGAGGCGGGTGAGGATGTCCCAATCCATGGCCCAATGGAGTGACTCATCGAGCCAGCCCACCTGCTCCACTGCGGAGCGGCGGAAGAACGTGGCCTGTTGTAGTATGTAGTCGCACAACCACGCCAGCCTCCAAAGATTGAACTCCGCGGTGGCGGGAAAGGGCATGGTGACGGCGCCGTGCCGGTCGATGCAGAGGCCGTCGCCATACACGGCCCCGGTTTCCGGTGACCGGCCGAACGCTTCCACGGCGGCGCTCACGGCGCCAGGCATCAGGAGGTCATCGGAGTTGAGCCAGGCGACGATTTCGCCGCGGGCGCGCTGGAAGCCCTTGTTGATGGCGTGTGTCTGGCCTCGATCGGGCTCCGAGATCCACTGCAGCCGCCCGGCATACCCGGCGACGATGGCGGCGGTACCGTCCGATGAGCCGCCGTCCACAACGATGTACTCGATGTGCGGGTAGTCCTGCGCCAAAACGCTTTCGATGGTCGCTTCGATGAACTCCGCCTGGTTGAAGGAGGGCGTGACGATGGTGACGAGCGGATCGCGCATCGGAATCAGGAGCCACCCTCCGAGCGGATGACATCGATGATGCCGGCCAGTTGGCGGTAATCGCCGCCGCCGGGCCGCCAAGTCTTGTTAAACCGCAGTTCCAGTTCGACCTCGCGGCCGCGGAGATCCTCAGGAATACGGCATACCATCCGGAACGGACCCTTCTTCCTCAGCGAAAGGCTGCCCAGGGAGACACCGTCAGCGCGCAC
>JACRKW010000007.1:23134-26151 GCA_016215215.1 Acidobacteriota bacterium | reverse complement strand
GCCAGCAGACCATCCGTCCCGACGCGCAGCTTCTTTTCGTGGCCGGCGCGGGCTGGACCAAGAAGCAGAAGGAAGGCGCGCCGCATATCGAGGAGGCCGCCGGGCTGATCCTCGATTTCGTGCAGACCAGCCAGTCCTCGCTCGGCTCGTCGAAGTCGCTGGTGGATCTTTCGGGTGAAGGCCAGGCCGTGCTGCCTTTCCTGACGCACTTGCACCAGGTGGGCCAAACCGGCTCGTCGCCGCGCCACCGCAAGGGTCTGGCCACCTGCTGCCACGGCGAAGAGCCGCACGTGGTGGGCTGGCGCTTCATCAACGAGCGCCGCGCCGTCAATCTGGACCCCGCCTGCGGCTGGGCGCGCGGCAAGGCCGACGTGCTGTACGTCGCCGACGCCTTCGAGGTGATGCAGGAGCTGCGGAAGCTGCTGTAGGGCGGGGCTGCCGGTTTGTCGGGACTGCCAGCATAGCCCGCTACCGGATGGACGTTTGGCCGACTACCCGCACAACTGCTTCCGGTCGTCGATCTGGAGGCCGCGAGCCGTGGCTGTTCGAGTGGTGCGACTGCCGTTTTGAACGCATCAATGAGATGCAATCAACGAATGGTTTCCGGACATCTTGGGCGTGTTGGGAAATCTTTCGCCAATTGCAGATTAGGACACTGCCTCTGTCGACGCGAAGACGTACGACGCCGTAGAATGAGGCTGATGGGGAAGCTTGAACCTGCGGATATCGACGAGTACTACGAAAAGCACCTGCCGTACCGGACGGCCATTCTGCTAGCTCACTACAGGATGACTAGGGAGCCCTGGACGGGCGATGTAGGCATGCTAGATGCTTGCTTCGTGGCGTCGCTTGTAACGGGTAGGCTGTCTCTCAACGTGCTGGGTGTCGGGATGCAACGTGGAAAACTGTGCAGGGTGCATGGTAGACGTGATGACGTGGATGCAGAAGATCTTGGCGGGAAGTTCATCGACTTGGCCACGCTCCCAGCAAGCGACGAGACGTTACTCGTCGGGTTCCTCGAGATGGCAAACAAGGCAGCCGCGCACTTTACATTGCCCACGGATCACGACTGGGAGAGAACTCATGAAGCTATCATCCGAATACACCACTATCTCAGGCACAGTCTTTACGGCCATGCGGGCAGGCGACTTACAGACGCCATCCCATAGACGGTAAGCCGTTGGCGCTCCGCCCGATGAGGATCTGCCCCGGGGACCTGAAGTCGGGTGCTCGAAGGTTGGGCACTTTACGTGTCGCCGCCATCTCAGCAGGGAGTAGCGTTTGTAGAGGGTGATGGCGCGCTCACAAACTACTTGCTGAGAGGGGGGCGTGGTGTTGAAGCTCCGTTGATAGGCAGTGGAGGAGCGGCCGCCGGCACGCGCCCTATGCTGTGCACCCGGCGTGGACCGAGGGCATCCCGCCGTTCTGAAGGCGATATATTGAGTTGACCGCGGAGCCGGACATCTCATGATCAGAACCTTCAGATCGGCGTTCCAGTGGGCCGCTCTTCTCACAGCCTGCACGGCGTTCTGCCACATCTCGCCGGCGAGCGCCCAAACCGCGCCGGCTCCCAAGAGCTGGACCACCGCGGAGGACCATCGCAACATGATGGAGCAGCTCGGCATCAAGGCTCTCCGCCCGGGGCCGAGCGGCAATGAGAAGGCGCCCAATCACGCCAACTACGACGAGTCCATCGCCAACCCGTTTCCGGACTACCCTGAGATTCTCAGGCTGAAGGACGGACGGCCCGTCACTTCGCCGGAGATGTGGTGGAAGCTGCGCCGGCCGGAGATCGTCGAAGACTTCGAGCGCGAGGTCCTGGGCCGCGTGCCGGCCAACGCGCCCGCCATCAAATGGACGGTCACGCGCACAGTCGACGACAAGGTGGGCCCGTATCCGGTGGTCGCCAAGGAACTCACCGGCCGCGCGGACAACACGGCCTGCCCTGAGATCACCGTCGAAATCAAGATTGTTGTGGTGACGCCGGCCTGGGCGCGGAAGCCCGTTCCGCTCATGATCATGTTCGGGCGCGACGCCCTGCCGTCCGCTCCGGTGCCGGCGGCGTTCGCCCGCTTCGCGGCCCTGGCCGGAACCGATCCGCACGCCACGGTGCAACTCATCGCCGCCGGCTGGGGTTACGCCATGTTGAACCCCGGCAGCGTGCAGGCCGACAACGGCGCGGGACTCACCAAGGGCATCATCGGCCTGGCCAACAAGGGGCAGCCGCGCAAGCCGGAAGACTGGGGCGCGCTGCGGGCCTGGGCCTGGGGCGCATCGCGCGCACTCGACTACCTTGAGACCGACTCCGCCGTGGACGCCAGGCACGTAGGTATCGAGGGCGTTTCGCGGTACGGCAAAGCGGCCCTGGTCACCATGGCGTTCGACACGCGCTTCGCCGTGGCGCTGGTGGGCTCCTCAGGCGAGGGCGGCGTGAAGCCGCACCGGCGGAACTTCGGCGAGGCGGTGGAGAACCTGACCGGCTCGGGCGAGTACCACTGGATGGCCGGGAACTTCCTGAAGTACGGCGCGGCCGAAGCGGCCTTCGGCAGCAAGAACGCCGGGGACATTCCCGTGGACTCGCACCAGCTCATCGCGCTGTGCGCTCCGCGCCTCACCTTCATCAGTTACGGCGTTCCGGAAAAGGGGGATGCCAAGTGGCTCGACCAGCAGGGGAGCTTCATGGCCACCGTCGCCGCCGGCGCGGCGTTCCGGTTGCTGGGCGTCAACGACACCGGTGTCGCGGGCGACTATCGCCAGGCGAAGATGCCGCCGGTGAACACCAGCCTGCTCAACGGGAGCCTCGCCTGGCGGCAGCATGACGGCGGCCACACCGACGGTCCGAATTGGAAGTACTTCATCCCCTGGGCGTCCCGTGCGATCCGGTACACGGCTCCGCCGCTGCCGCCGGTTGCGGCCGATCTCCCCGTGCCGAGAACCGACGCGAACTCCATCATCGCCCACGCGCAGTTGGTGGAGAAGGCCAAGCAGGGCCGCATCGACGTCTACTTCGTAGGCGA